>JANYIY010000218.1 GCA_025358615.1 Gammaproteobacteria bacterium
CTTTTGGCCTGCGGCTGGCCGGCGGCATGCGCGGCGCTGACCTCAAGGCTCGTGTGGAATCCGCGTTGCTGCTGTCCGCCGGACAGGCTGCGGCCGTCCGCCTGCAGCTTGTCCTTTACCTCGTCCCAAATTGCAGCGTCGCGCACCGCGGATTCCACACGAGCCTTGAGGTCAGCGCCGCGCATGCCGCCGGCCAGCCGCAGGCCAAAAGCCACATTGTCGTATACCGACATGGGAAACGGCGTCGGCTTCTGAAACACCATGCCGACCCGATATCGAAGCTCCGCCACATCCACTGTGGCCCCTAGAATGTCGCGCCCGCCGATGTGGACTTCGCCTTCGGCACGCTGCTTGGGATACAGGGCATACATGCGGTTGAGCACGCGCAGCAGGGTCGATTTTCCGCAGCCCGATGGTCCGATGAACGCCGTGATCGAGCGATCCGCCAAGCTCATGTTGATGTCGTGTAGAGACTGCACGTCGCCATAGTAGAAATTCAAGCCGCGAATCTCGATCTTGGGGGGACCTGATTGCAGCGACGTCTCGGCAGCCAGCGACTGCGGCACGCGCATTTTCAGATGCTTGGGCGGTTTTATCGAGGGTATCATCGTCCCGAACCTCGCCCTGACTGCAGCAGCGCCAGCAGCACGCGCGCCGAAATGCTCAGCACCAATATGGATACCGTAATGATCAAGGCGCCTGCCCATGCCAGGTTCTGCCAGTCTTTGTACGGACTCAAGGCGAATTGAAATATGACGACGGGAAGATTCGCCATCGGCGCATTCAGGTTGGTGCTCCAAAACTGATTGTTGAGCGCCGTAAACAGCAGCGGCGCCGTTTCGCCGCTGATGCGCGCGATGGCGAGCAGCAGTCCGGTGACGATGCCGCTGCGCGCCGCGGGATACAACACGCTGATAGTGGTCCGCCACGGATATGCGCCCAGCGCCGCCGAAGAATCCTTCATGCCGATGGGCACGAGATTGAGCATGTCCTCGGTGGTGCGCAAGGTCACGGGGATCGCCAGCACCGCCAGCGCCAGCGCACCGGCGAAGGCCGAAAAATGACCCATGCGCACCACCACCATCTCATAAATGAACAGCCCGATGATTATGGAAGGGGCGGACAGCAGCACGTCGTTGATGAAGCGAATGGCGGTGCTGAGCCGCGAGTTGCGGCCATATTCCGCAAGATAGGTGCCGGCCAGAACGCCGATCGGCGAACCTATTAATATACCTAACAGAGTCATCACGGCGCTGCCGTACAGGGCGTTGAGCAGCCCGCCCTGGCCGCCGGGCGGCGGGGTCATTGCGGTGAACAAGTGCCACGACAAGCCGGCAATACCGTGCGACACCAGAGTCCAGAGAATTGCAGCCAGGCAAGCGAGGCCGGTCATGGTCGCGATTAGCGACAGCACGAGAAAGGCGCCGTTCTTCGCCTTGCGCAGCGCCCATCGATTCATACCGTAGCCCCGCCCCGCCTCTCCAACCTGCGCAGCATGGCCTGGGCGGCGGCGATGACGGTAAAGGTGATGAGGAACAACAGCAATCCCAAAGCGATGAGCGAGGAAGTATAGAGGTCCCCCACCGCCTCGGTGAATTCGTTGGCGATGGCCGAGGAAATCGTCGTGCCCGGCGCCAGCAGCGAGGAACTGATGCGGTGCGCATTGCCGATCACGAAGGTCACCGCCATGGTCTCGCCGAGCGCGCGTCCCAATCCCAACATGACACCGCCGACGATGCCCACACGCGAGTGCGGCACAACCACATTCCACATCACTTCCCAGGTGGTCGCGCCCAATCCATAGCCGGATTCCTTGAGCATGGGCGGCACCGTGTCGAACACATCGCGCATGGTCGCTGCGATGAACGGCAGCACCATGATGGCGAGAACAACGCCGGCGGTCAGTATGCCGATGCCGAAGGGCGGGCCCTTGAACAAATGTCCGATGCCCGGGATAACACCGAAATGAGCGATCAGCCAGGGCTGAACATGCCGCTGCAGCACGGGGGCCAGCACGAACAGTCCCCAGATGCCGAAAATGATGCTTGGCACGGCGGCCAGCAGTTCGACGGCGACGCCAATCGGCCGCTTCAGCAGGGGCGGACACAGTTCGGTTAGAAACAATGCAATGCCAAAGCCCGCCGGCACCGCCAGCAACATGGCAATGGCGGAGGTGACCACGGTGCCGTAGATCGGCGCCAGCGCCCCGTACTGGTCGGTTACCGGGTTCCAGATTTCGCGCGTCACGAAGGAGAACCCAAAAGTCTGAAGCGCGGGCCAAGCCCCGCGCATCAGTGATATGGCCACCCCTCCGAGTATCAGCAATACGAGAATGGCTGCGCTCAGCGTAGCCGAACGGAACACCCTCTCGTAAATCAACTGCTTTGCGGCGTGCCTCGGATTGATGATCGCCACGGTGTGAGTTTCGCTCCCGCTATTTTCCGCTCCACACCGGATGACCGCCCGACGTGATATCCGCAGTCCAAGTCTTTTTCACCTGCGCGATCAGCGGCGCGGGCAACGGCACGTAGTCAAGTTCTGCCGCCATACTAGCGCCATCCTTGTACGCCCAGGCAAAGAACTTCAGTGCCTCATTGACCGACGCCGCGTCTGCGGGTTGCTTGTACAGCAGAATAAAGCTGGCGCCGGTAATCGGCCAACTCTTGGCGCCTGCCTGATCCGTCAATATCAAATAATACCCGTCCGCTCGGCTCCAGTCCGCATTGGCCGCCGCGGCCTGGAAAGATTCCGCGCTGGGCCCGACCGCCGCCCCCGATTTATTGGTGAGCAAGGTGTACGCCATCTTGTTCTGCTTGGCATAGGCATACTCGACATAGCCGATCGCACCGTCGGTCTGAGTGGTCATGTTGGCGACCCCCTCATTGCCCTTGGCGCCGATTCCCGTCGGCCACTGCACCGAACTGTTCGCCCCGACGGTGGCTAGGAACTTCGGGTTCTCCTTGGACAAGTAGTCGGAAAACAGAAAATTCGTGCCCGAACCGTCCGAGCGATAGACCGGCGCGATGGCCGTGCTCGGCAATGCCAGCTTCGGATTCAAAGTCTTGATCTTCGGATCATTCCATTGAGTGATATCGCCCAAATAAATGCTGGCCACCGTGGCGCCATCCAGGCGCAGTTGACCGGCGGCGATACCCTTGATGTTCACCACCGGCACGACCCCGCCGATGATCATGGGAAATTGCACCAGGCCCGCGGCCTTGAGGTCATCGGGCTTCAACGGCATGTCCGAAGCACCGAAAGTCACGGTCTTGGCCTTGATCTGCTTGATGCCGCCGCCGGAGCCGATGGATTGATAGTTCAAACCCACACCGGTCAGCGTCTTGTAGGCATCCGCCCATTTGGCATAAATCGGGTAGGGGAAAGTGGCACCCGCGCCGGAAATGTCGGCGGCAGCCGCAGCGACGCTGAGGCAGACCGCAGCGGCCGTCGTCAGGAGGCTAATGGGTTTCGTCAGTTTCATGATCGCTCCGTATTAAGACTGGTTAATGCGCGGCCCGAAACGGGCCTCCTGGCCGGCCGTCATTCTCGGCAGCGGATGTGACAGTTCTGTGACAACAGACGAAATTTACCGGCAGAAATGCTTTAGGTCGAACCACTCGGTCAATCAAGAAATTGCTGTTGCATAAATCATACAATCGCTATATCTAATTGGATACATCGAGCGGATCAAGGGTATATTCAATATGAGCTTATGCCCAATCAGTTGGCGCGTATTTCGGCGCCCCTGGGCACAATTAAGGCTGAAATCGCGATTTGTCATACATCTGTCATATAGCAGGTGTAATTTCCGCGACCTACCGCGATGTTTGCTACGGCGAGCGTTGCGATAAAAAGACGTCACCAAGGAGCTCGATCCATGTCCAAGCCGATTCTTTCAGCCCTCGCCCTCGCCCTCGCCGGTTGCGGCCTTTCGCTAGCCGCGCATGCCGACGTGGAAGTCGCGCCGAATACAACGGTCGGAAGCCGCGCATTCCTTGATTTCAGCAACATTGCCAACAAGCAGAATTCAAACCTGCCGAATGAAACCAATGTCGCCCCCACAGGCACTGGTTTCGACGTCAAGCGCTTCTATCTGTTCGTCGACCACACATTCAACAGCGTGTGGTCCGCCAACTTAACCACCGATGCACAATATGTAGCCGCACCGGCGACCATCACCTCGACGGTCAACCCAATCACGGGTGCCATCACCTCGACGACCAGTACCAGCAACAGCGGCAGTGTCAGCGAGGTATTCATCAAGAAACTGTACCTCCAGGCGAAACTGGACGACGCCCTCATCGTGCGTGCCGGCGCCTACGACATGCCCTGGGCACCGTTCGTGGAGTCCCTGTACGGCTACCGCTGGATCGAAAAAACCGCGACGGATCGCTTGGGATTTGCCAACACCGCCGATTGGGGCGTCAATGCCGGCGGTAAGCTCAGCGACTCCGGAGTCAGCTACGCGGTGTCCGCAGTCGATGGGGCGGGATTCAAGAATCCGACACGCACCAAGACCATCGACGTCGAAGCACGCATATCCTATGTGCCTGTCAAAGGTCTCACTGTTGCGATCGGCGGCTACCGCGGACAATTGGGCCAGGTCACCGTGACCAACCAGAATTTCGCCCAGAACACGGCGTCGCGCTTGGATGCCGCCATCGGTTACACGATTTCGGGCTTCAAGGTGGGCGGCGAATATGTCAAGGCCAAAAACTATAAGACCGTCAACACCCTGGCCGCCAGCGTTTACGGCACCTCGTCGGTAGTGGCGTCGAGCGCCACGGGATTGGTTCACAGCGATGCAGCCACGGGCGGATCCGTATGGGCGTCGTACAGCTTCACCGACCAATATTCCGTGTTCGCGCGCGCCGACGATTTCAAGCTCAGCAAGGACATTGCGCCCGATCTCAAGGACAAGTACTTCAACGTCGGCGTGGCGTACAAGCCCATCAAGAGCGTCGATCTCGGCTTGGTCTACAAGTACGAGAAAGTCGAGCACGGCACCGCCAGCATCAGCGGCGCCGATGCCAATGGCTCCTACGTCATCGGCGGCAGCAATGGTCAAAACGATGGCAAGTTCTCGGAAGTCGGACTGTACCTGCAGTATTCGTTCTAGAATTTATCGTCCTAAACGCGGGATGGTGATGCGGCCCTGCCAGGTACGGCGGGGCTTAAGGCGTGGCCGTTTGCGTTTTTAGGGCGCGAGCAGCAACTCAAGGGTGCGCACATACAGGGCATGCAGCCGCTCGATATCCGCAACACGCACGCATTCGTTCACCTTGTGAATGGTTTCATTGACCACGCCGAGCTCGATCACTTGCGCGCCCAGCGGCGCGATGAAACGTCCGTCCGAGGTACCGCCGCCGGTCGACAGTTTCGGCGTGATCTGCAATTGCTCCTGCACGGCGCGGGTCGCTGCGGCCGACAGTTCGCCGGGAACCGTCAAGAACGGGTAGCCGGAGACAAACCACTCCAGCGAGTACTTCACTGCATGCCGCTGCAATAGCGCCTCGACCACGGCCTTGAGGGAATCGACGGTTTGCTCGGTGGAGAAGCGCAGATTGAAACGCGCCTTCAATTCACCGGGAATGACATTGGGTGCGCCCGTTCCGGCGGAAATATTCGACACCTGGAAAGTGGTGGGTTGAAAGTGCGCATTGCCATGATCCCAGGTGCGCGCCGCGAGCTCGGCCAGCGCCGGGGCCACCGCATGCACCGGATTGTCGGCGAACTGCGGATAGGCGATATGGCCTTGAATGCCGTGCACGGTGAGCCGCCCGCTGAGGCTGCCGCGCCGGCCTATCTTGATGGTGTCGCCGAGCACGTTCTCGCTCGAGGGTTCGCCGACCAAGCACCAATCGATGCGCTCTGCGCGCGCGCGCAGCACCTCGACGACCCGGCGGGTACCGTCCACCGAGGGACCCTCCTCATCGCTGGTGATCAAGAAGGCAATCGTGCCGCGATGCCCGGGGTGCCGGCTCACGAATTCCTCGCAAGCCGTCACCATGGCCGCGAGACCGCTTTTCATGTCGGCCGCACCGCGTCC
>JANYIY010000254.1 GCA_025358615.1 Gammaproteobacteria bacterium
AGCAAGAATCACTTCGTCCAAGTTCGTTGCCGCAGGGTCGCCGTCGAAGGCCGCCTGTACGTCGCGGATCAAGAGGCTGCGTATCTGCGGTAGGCGGCTCAAAAAAATCTCCGCCAGTTCGTGGGCGCGCGGCGCGCAGGCGCCGCTCGCGAGCTGCCCCTCTTCGCGCTCGCGCCCGTAGCACAGGCAATGCTCCATCTCGCTCTCGAGCTTGGGCGTTAGTCTCGCCACGGCCTCGGCCACGTGCGCGCTCAAATTCTCCTCGCTCAAGTCGCGGCGGCCGAAATAGCCGGGGTACATGAGGTCGAGCACCGCTTCCAAGATCTCGACGATGGCTTCGCGCGACGGCAGGTAGCGGCGCGAGATGCGCCGCGCCCGCTCATCGCCTCGATAGCTGTCGAGAAATTTTTCTGTGAGGTTATGCAATGGCCTGCATCTTCTCGACGCCCTCGAACAGCCCCTCGAACAGGGGTCCCGACAGGTATCGCTCGCCGGCATCCGGCAGTATCACCACAATGATCTTGCCTTTCTGTGCGGGCTCGCGGGCCAGGCGCAGCGCCGCGGCCATCGCGGCGCCACAGGAAACCCCGCTCAGCATGCCTTCTTCACGGGCCAAGCGGCGCGCCATCTCGATGGATTCCTCGTTGGTGACCTGCTCAACTCGATCGACCATCGACAGGTCCAGGTTCTTCGGAATGAAACCCGCGCCGATGCCCTGAATCTTGTGCGGCGAGGGGGTAAGGGCCTGATTCGCCAAGGTCTGGGCGATGACGGGTGAATGCGTGGGTTCCACCGCGACGGTGAGAATCTTCTTGCCGCGTGTGCCCTTGATGTAGCGCGATACCCCGGTCAACGTGCCGCCGGTGCCCACTCCGCTGACGAACACATCGACCTTGCCGTCGGTGTCGTCCCAGATCTCAGGTCCGGTGGTCTTCTCGTGGATTCCCGGATTGGCCGGATTCTCGAATTGCTTGACCAGCATGTACTTGGCAGGATCGGCGGCGGCGAGTTCCTCGGACTTGGCGATCGCGCCTTTCATGCCCTTAGGCCCCGGGGTCAGCACCAGCTTGGCGCCGAAGGCCAGCAGCACCTTGCGCCGCTCCATGCTCATGGTCTCCGGCATGGTCAGCACGCAGCCATAGCCGCGGGCGGCGGCGGCATAGGCGAGTGCAATGCCTGTATTGCCGCTGGTGGCTTCGACGATGGACATGCCCGGCTTCAATACGCCGCGTTCTTCCGCGTCCCATACCATGGCGGCGCCGATGCGGCACTTCACCGAATAGGCAGGATTGCGTCCCTCGATCTTGGCGAGAATGGTTGCGCCGCTGGAGGCGTCCAGACGGTTGATGCGGACCAGCGGCGTACGGCCGATGGACTTCGTATTATCTTCATAGACGGGCATAGGGCACCTCGTTGGCTGGCTTAGGGATTTTCCTCCTAAGCACGCCGAAAATGCCATCGATTTTGTTATGACGTCCTGCCTAGGCGGTATAAGTCTAGCCTATGCCGTGCCGGGAATGACGGACAAGGGCTGCGGCCGTCCAACCACGAACCCCTGCACGAAATCGATGCCCATGTCGGTCACGGTATCGAGCGACAGTTGATCTTCCACTTGCTCGGCCACCACCCTGAAATTCAAGCTGCGCGACAACTCGATCATGGCCGCCACCATGGCCCTGTTGACGCTGTCGCCTGCCAGGTTGTTGATGAAGGAGCCGTCGATTTTCAGGTAATCCATCGGCAGCGTGCGCAAGGTCGAGAACGAGCTCAAGCCGCTGCCGAAGTCGTCCAGCGCGAATTCGCAGCCCATGCCATGCAGCACGGCGATGAAGCGGTGCGCATGATCCAGATTCGCCACCACTGAGCTCTCGGTGACCTCGAAGCAGATATCGCCGGGGTTGGCGCCCGTATGATCGAAGCAGTCGACGACGAACTCCAGGAACTCTGAATCGCCCAGCGTCTGCCCGGCGATGTTGATGGCGACGCTGCGCCCCGGCGGCAGCTTCATGCCGCCGCGCCCCAGCGCGGACAGCACCGTCTGCACCACCCAGCGATCAATATGCGGCATGAGCCGGTAGCGCTCCGCCGCACGGATGAATTCCGCCGGCTTCGCCCCCGGCTCGCCGTTCTCGCCCTCGAGCCGCACGAATACCTCGAGCGCCGGGCCGCGCACGCCGTCGGCGCGCGCATGCACGATGGGCTGGTAGTAGAGCTCGAATTTGTGGTCGCGCAACGCGCCCTGCAACTTCTGCAGCCAATGAATCTCGCCGCTGTGCCGCGCGCTCGCTTCCTCGCGCGCCGAGTACACATGGACGTGCAGGCCGCCCTGCTTCTTGGCCACATAGCAGGCGGAATCCGCGGCGTTCATGATGTCTTCGATGGCGCCGCCGCCGCGGCCGATCTCCACCAGACCGATACTGACTCCGATATTGAAGATCTTGTCCTTCCACACGAAGCGGTACTCGTTGACCGAGCGCACCACGTCGTCGGCGATTTGCCGCGCTTTCTCCAGCGGACATCCGACCAGCAGCAGCGCAAACTCATCGCCGCCGATACGCCCCACCGTATCCGAGTCGCGCACCGCCTCCTTGATGAGCGAGGCCACCTCGCGCAGCATGTTGTCGCCGGCGGTGTGGCCGCAGGTGTCATTCACCGTCTTGAATCGATCCAGATCCAAGTAGCACAACGCATGCCCGGCATTGCCGGTCTGCGCCGAATCCATGGCTTCCTGCAGGCGCCGTTCGAATTCGCGGCGATTCACCAGGCCGGTAAGCGCATCGTGGCTGGCCTGATAGGTCATTTGGCGGGTGAGCCCGCGCAATTCGCTGGTGTCGTGCAACACCAGCACCAAGCCGACGATATCCTTGCCGTCGAAGCGCAACGGCGTGACGCTGATTTCCACCGACCGTTCGGGGCCTGCGTGGGTGGGCACCAGCACGGCGCGCCTGCCCATGGTGACGCGCCCGCCGGTGGCCAATGCCTTGCGCACCGGATCTCCCAAGGAACGCCGGTCAGTCTCATCGACCAGCGATGCCACCTCCGCAAATGATTTGCCCATCACCTGGTCGAATCGCTGGCTGAGCAATGTCTCGGCGGCATGATTGATGTAGTCGATACGGCCTTCGGCATCGACGGTGATGACGCTCTCTCCCATGGCATCCAGCGTCACCATGGCGCGCGGCCGCGACGTCACCGGCGTTGAGCCGGATTCGGGCAGCATTTCCAGCGCGGTGAGCAGCAGCGCCGCTTCGCCCGCGCTGTCGATCACGGTGCTCGAGAGTTCCACGCGCGTCACCTGCGCCTGCGCGCCGACCAATTCGACCTCGTAGCGTTCGGCGGCGGGTTCGCCGTGCAATCTGCGCTTCAGATTGTTCGCTACCAGCTCCGTGTATTCGGGAGCCACGAAATCGGACAGCGGGCGCCCGACGACGTCGGCCGCGCTCAGATTGAGCAGCGCCAGGAATCGCGAGTTGGCGAACAGAATGCGGTCGCGATGCACGAGTACCGCGTCGTGAACGGTCTCGACCAGGCGTTGAAACAGCCGTTCCCTATCCAGCAGCCGCGCACCGCGCAACTCCAGGTCTTCCAGCAATTTATTGACGGCGGCGCCGAGCAGGCTCAAATTTTCGGGCGTTCCCTCTAGGCCGACGCGCCCCGCAGCGCCGGCGGCAGCGGTGAGCTGCGACACTTTCTCAGAAAATTCATTGACCGCACGTTCCTGGCGCCGCTTGCGCAGGAACAATACGACCACCCCTGCGGCCAGAATGGCCGAAGTCAAAACCCACAGAACGACGGAAGGCAAGATCAACGCGGACCTCGATAACGACGAGTTCTAACGACGCTTAGATTTGGAACCCCTGTCGGGCTGGGCACGTCGCGAATCATCGTAGTGGGAAGAATAGCTTACGGGCATGGCATAGCCTGTCGAAATTGACCATAATCAGCGGCCTTAATAACGCCCGAGAAATCATGGATACTTTGACCGCGCGACAGCAAATGGTGGATCAGCAGATACGCACCTGGGAGGTTCTCGACCCGCGCGTGCTCGCTGCATTGTCCGCCGTGGCGCGCGAAGCGTTCGTGCCGCCCGAGTATCGCGAGCTGGCGTTCGCCGATGCGCCCATCCCGATCGGATTCGGCCAGTACATGCTGGCGCCGATGCTTCAAGGCCGCATTCTGCAGGCGCTGGGGCCCAACCCGACCGACACCGTGCTCGAAGTCGGCACCGGATTAGGTTATCTCGCCGCCACTTTAAGTTTACTTGCCGCCTCGACGCACTCAATCGACATTCATGCCGGCCTGGTGACTGCGGCGGCGGCAAACCTGCGCACCGTGCCGCAGGCCAAGGTGCAACTCGAGATCCGCGATGCGTTCAGCGCAGCGCCCTTGGGGCTGTACGACGTGATCGCCGTCACCGGTTCGCTGCCGCTCTACGATACGCGCTTCGAACGCTCGCTGCGGGTCGGCGGCCGTCTCTTTGCCATGGTGGGCGAGGCGCCGGTGATGGACGCCATTCTGGTGCGCCGGGTCGATGACAACGAATGGATTCGCGAAAGCCTGTTCGAAACCGTTGTTGAACCACTGATCAACGCCGCCGCACCGCAGAGGTTCGTGTTCTGATGATCAAAGAGCTAACCCCGCGGGAGTTTTTGCAGCGGCGCGCCGGCGGCGCAGCAATGACGCTTTTGGACGTTCGCGAAGACTGGGAGACCGCACTGGCGCCGGTGCCCTCCGAGATCGTGCACATCCCCATGGGTCAAATCGGCGACCGAGTGGGCGAGTTGGACCCAGGCGAGGAAACGGTGGTGATCTGCCGATCCGGCGGCCGCAGTCTGCAAGTGGCAACTTTTCTCGCCGGGCGGGGTTTTGGTTCGGTATACAACTTGGCGGGCGGAATTCTGGCCTGGTCAAGGGACCTAGATCCCCGGATACCCCAGTATTGACAGTGATATAGTTATATATAACACTATATGTCCATGATGCGACCATTGCTCTGCCTGGCATTATGCGTCTGCGCCGCCGCAGCGCCTGCGTCCGATCTCCTGGCGGTCTACCAGCGTGCACTGCAGAACGATCCACAGCTGCGCGAGGCTGAAGCGCTGCGGCTGGCGGCACTCGAGGCCAAGCCGCAGGCCCTGTCCGCGCTGCTGCCGCAGCTGTCGGCAGGCGGCACCTGGAGCCGCGAGCGGGACACCGGATCGACCAACACCACCCAACCTGTCACCAACCCCAGCGGGCCGCCGAGTCTCATCACCTTCCCTTTCCAAGGCCGCACCACGACCAACAATCATCGCTATGGCGTCGACCTGAAGCAAAATATTTTTCGCTGGGAAAATTGGGTGGCACTGCAACGCGCCGACGCCCAGGTTGCGCAAGCCGAGGCCGACTATCAGGCTGCGCAGCAAGACTTGATCGCGCGCGTCGCGCAGCGTTACTTCGATGTGCTGGCCGCCCAGGACGAACTCGAGGCGCAGCAAGTCGCACTTACTTCGATCAAACGTCAGCTCGACCAGGCCGAGTCGC
>JANYIY010000220.1 GCA_025358615.1 Gammaproteobacteria bacterium
GCGGTCAAGAGCGGGGAAGCGGACCATACACCCTTATTGGTCGAGGCGATCGATGGGCTGGCACGGCTCGCGGCCGATACAAAAAAGCCGACGGCGTTGGTGATAGACGAATTCCAGAAGGTGATTCAGCTAGGCGGACAGGGCGCGGAAGCACAGATGCGAGCGTCGGTGCAGCGCAACACCGATATTGGGTTCGTTTTTGCCGGGTCGAAAACCACGCTGTTGAATGACATGACATTGAACCCTGCCAGACCATTCTATCGAATGGGGATACGGCATTTTCTGAGCCCTCTGCCGCGCGATGAATTTGGTCAATTCATTTCCAAGGGGTTCGAGAAGGCGGGCTATCGAGTGGAAGCCGCGGCGGTTGAAGCGATTCTCGATCGCTCGGAGGACGTGCCCTACAATGTACAAGCGCTGTCGAGCGTCGCCTGGGAAATGCTCGGCGACGAAGGGGGCGATGTACTGACACCCAAGTTGGTTGCTCGAGCTCTAAAACTGTTGGTCGAGCGGGATGGTCCATTCTATTTGACGGTCTGGAATGGGCTGACGACGATTCAGCAGCGAGTACTTACGGCGACGGTGAAGGAAAACGGCACGGCGTTGGCCTCGCAAGCGGTGACGGAGAGATATGGCGTGTCGGCCAGTACCATGAGTAAGGCGCTTAAATTTCTGGAAAATCGTGAAGTTCTGCGCCGCGAAGAGCTGCGGAACTCCATGCGCTGGCGTCTCGAGGATCCATTTTTTGCCGCTTGGCTGGATCGTTAGGATTTACAAGGTCACGCAGCCCAAGCCGAAGGCGACCTTCAAAAAAGGGCTTTTACGTATGCAAGAACACACCCACATTTGATTTTTCAATTGTCACGGGGCGTCGCAATTTCCACATAAAATGGATCGCAGGCGACGTCGGGCCTGCCGTGCAGCGTCCTCCACCATCGGATCACCCGTGAAGGCGAAGTGGGGCTTGCAAAATGCGGCGCACGACTCTAAAAGTCGGGCGTCGGGAACTTGCAGGTAACTCCGCTTGATTTCGAAAGAGGTCTGTCCAGAGTTGCGAGCGGGAGCTTGAGCGCCTCGGCAATTGCGACGTACTACGCGTCGTAACTGGTCACGTTGTGGCGTAATTCCCAGATGCGGCTGGCGAAGGGCTCAAAAGGAAACAGCTCTACATCGAGTTGCATAAGGTCGTCTTGCGCCGCATTCGCCTCTGGCGTCGTAATTAGCTTTGCCCTCTCCAGGCGGCGAAATATATTTGTAGCTTCGGCGCGTACCCACCCCGGCGCCACCAGCATACCACTTGCAAGAGCTTCTTCCGCCCAATCGCCGTGGGGGCCGCTGTCCACGAGAGCGGCCACTACGACCGACGAATTGATGACGATACTCAACGCCGGTCAGCGTTTCTGTTCTCGAGTATTTGCTTCGAAGAGATGCGAGTCTGCGTCGCGCGCTTTCTCTTGCGCACCTGTTGAAGCCAAGCGTCCATCGTCGGGCGGGCGGCCAATCGCTCCAGTTCGGCGCGCAGGAACTCCTGCATTGACTTGCCCTGCAAAGCCGCTCGGGCGGCTAGTTCGTCGCGGACATTCTCGGGAACACCACGGATGTTGATTTGGATTGCCATGCTGGCATAGTGCCAGCAATGCGGCATCTTGCAAGCGTGCCTATCAAAAGCAACTGCGCCGTAATTTCGATTCTCTCCAGGGCCGGCGCGACGCATCGATCAATGCATCGGTGCGATACGTGGGATAGGGAATGCAGCCGGCGGCGGCGCGCCAAGTCCGTGTCGGGCAGACACGTTTCACCCCAAACCTGCGGTTGGCTGAAGCGTGAGGGAACCATCGGCATTGAGGCTCTGGCGACAGGCCCACCTGCAGGGATGGCGCTGCCCCTTGACCTCGAGGTCTGCCTTGAGTCGCAACCCCTTCCAGTCAGTCCCTTTCGGCAAGGGCAGCATGGCCTGCCGGACACCTTGCGGGGAGGGGTATCCTGGATCCACGCAGCCGCTGCTGCTCACCTTGCCGTCTTCGCTGAACACGGTGAGGCGCAGGGTGCCCGGCACGCCGGCAATACCGTCGTTCACCAGACCGACCACCAGTCCCGGATAACCGTCCTTTTTGTAGCTCCAAATCCAGGACGGACGGATGCGGTAACCGATGCGCCGGGCGGCTCGATCCAGGATTTCCGGACGAGTGTCGTGCAATGCAAGCAGGCTGCCCGCCGAAATGGCATGAAAATTCCACAGCGACCAGTAGTTCGCACCCACATCTAGGACATGTTCCATGATGTTTTCCGACTGATCGAGGCCTGCCGCGGACAAAAGCGTCCTCATATCGCCCGGCAGGCCGCATTCACAAATCGCTGCAATCCAAGGCGGCCGGTTGCTCAGCGGCTCGATCTGCTCATTTTCAATGAATATGGTGTCTGTGCGGATCCAATTGCGTGATCGCACCGTGCGATCCAACAACTCTGAATTTCCGACGCGACTGAAATCCGGCTGTGTATTGGTCACCAGCGGCGTCTTGGTCCACAGGTCCAATTGGGTTTCCAGCATGGTGGTCCAGGTGCGCTCGGCGGCCACAGGATCGGAAAAGGGATTGCCCTCGTACGGCCAGGAGTGCCCCTCGCCCCAGAATCCGTACATCATGGTGTCCATGTACTCAATTTGCGGATGACCGTTCAGTTCCTCGGCCAGTAGTTCATTCAGCTCTTTGAATGCCGCCTGATAGGCCGGGTGATCGTAGCGGGGCATCTGATTCAATGGTTTCTTGCGGGCCTGGCTGCCCTGCCGTTCCCAATGTCCCTTCAGCGATACATAGGGAACCTGGGTCATCAGGAATTCAGGCATTCCGGGTTCCGGATGATCGGGATTTTCCAGCATGACGCGAAAGCCGATTCGTTTGTCATGGCGCCGCGCCGCATCGAAAGCGACTTTCCAGCCATCAGGAAATTCCAACTTGCCGGGTCGCTTTTGGATATCCCGCCAGTGAAGCCGGACATAGACTTTCTGTGCAAAGGGCAGGCTGATCAAATCTTCACAGTATTTCTCCAAGGTGTCACCGCGGGTTCGCGGTGGCCAGAAATCTCCCGAAACATAGACCGTCAGCCCCATCCCATAGTTGGGCACAATCTCCCGGGAAGATAGGGTAATCATGACCACGCTGCTGCCGGGCACCACTTCTTCAGGCGGATACTGAGGAAAAGGGCCTTGATAAAGGCGATCCTTCGCATCTACAGCGGCGCCGAAATCGTATTTGTCCCAATTGTGGGACGGGACGACACCGCGGGCACGCCGGGTTCCGACGCCCGCCGCGAGAGCCGCGGCGCCGGCCGCCCGAAAGAACTGCCTGCGTCGCATGATCTTGCTCCGTTACATCGAAGTTAGCATCGCTTCCAACATGCCCGCCATGATATAGCGCGCTTCTTCTGCGGTTTCTTGCTGCCGCGTAATGCATTGCAAGCCTACCCTCATTTTCTTTGGCGCCCACGTGCGGCTGCGAACACCGGCGTATCTACCTACCTGTTGACTATGGTCGCGCAACTCGGCGCTGCACGAACGACAAACTGCGAAGCACGTCGCGCTTCAAGGTCGTGCGGCGCGCCGTTCGCCGGTATCATCGGAACAATGTCATTCCCACCGCCCGCTTCTATATTTCTAAGTTCCTCTGTGCGCGCCTCTCGCCGTGCCTCATCGGCGCTGCCGCTCCTGGCCTTCCTGCTCTGCTCAGCGTGCGCCTCCTCGGGCGGCCGCATGGAGGCGGCGGACGACCCAACGCTGGTGGCGGATACCGCCTCCGCGTCCAATGTGCAGGACCTCCCGGCAGTCGCGAGCGAAGCCATAGACGAGGGTGAGCCCGAGGTTCCGGCGGCCGTCGCCGAGTCGGAACAGCCCGAGGCGCCGCCTAGGACTGGGGAATTGCCGGAGTTGGTCGTGGAGGGGCGCGAGCGCCACCTTGTCATCCGCGACTTGGTTGCCGAGGGCCAGGCGCAGCTGCGCGACGTGGAATTGCAGTACGTCTTCATCGGTAAAGGCGGGCGTGAGGTGCTGCGCGGCCGGCCGGTCGCCTTCGCGTTATGGAGCGAGGCGCAGAAGAAGTGGACCATTGCTCACTTGGAGATCCCGCGCCCGCCGGTGAAATGGAAGCCCGGCCGCGGGCCACTGCCCTTCGTAGTGCACACGCCCGGCATTGAGGCGCGGCACGTGAAGGGCACAGGGGCCGAGCGGCTGATGTTCGCATTCTCGCGCGGCGGCGAGGAGCTGAAGGTCTACGGCCGCAAGTTCCCGGTATTCGACAACACCCTGATCAAGAAGAAGCGCTGGCGCGAGGCGGCGGCGACGGCACGACCCATCGTCTACCTGCCCTATACCCAGGATACCCTTGACCCGCGCTTCGTCACGGGCGGCAAGGATTTCCTGCTCACCACCGCACGGCGCGCCATGGACGAACTTCGTAACGCGAACGTGCCGAGCGCGGCCTTTCCGGGCGAGCTGCTCGCGGACGTGATACCAGCGGAGGTGATCACGACGCTCGCGGTCATAGAACAGACCGACGACGAGGACTTCCTCGAAAAGGGCACAGATGCATTCGACGAGGTACTCAGCCAGTACGGCCTGAAGCGCGAGGAAGCGTATCGCTACAGCGTCTCGAGTGCGAAAGCGCTGGGCCCGATGCAGTTCACCAACCGGCACGGCAATGGCACCTATGCGTTCGTCGTGCGCAGGTGCCGCGGCGCGCAGCTGGACCCAAACTTCGAGCGCGGCGCGACCCGCCTGCCGAATGTAATGAAGGCGGCCGTTTGCCTGCTGGACATCGAGCTATCACAGATGAGCAGTGAAATCCGCTCCGCCTATCGCACGAATCCGGAAGTGCTCGGCATCTTTGCGGTCGCCGCCTACAATGGCGGCCCGCGCAACATCGCAAAGCTTTATCGTGCGCTCGAGCGCATGGGCGTCCAGCTGGGCGAGCTGCGCCGCGCGGGGCAGATTACCCCGGGCTCCGCAGTCGCCTGCCCCTGTGTCTGGCGCGAGGAAGCCTCCGTGGTGCGAGCAGTCAGCATTCCGCGCTACAACCGTGAAAATAGCGGCTATATCGAAAAGTATCAAAGGATCCTCAGCTTGTTCGATTGAG
>JANYIY010000280.1 GCA_025358615.1 Gammaproteobacteria bacterium
CTTCGATTTGGCCGCGGCATCCTTTCCTGCGGGCGCCGCCGGCGGCCCGTCCGTGGGATCTGGATCAGCATCGCCCTCGGGGAAAATCATGCCCTGGCCCGTCTCACGGGCGTATATCCCTAAGACTGCCCGGACCGGCACCTGTACCGCGAATCCGACGCCGCCGAAGCGCGCCTCGAAACTGACGAAATCATTGCCCAATTTCAGCATCTGGGTCGCAGAGAAACTCACGTTGAGGACGATTTTGCCGTCCTTCACATACTGGCGCGGCACGGTCACGCCCTCGGCCGCCGCATCCACCACGATGTGCGGAGTTTCGCCGCTGTCGGAAATCCATTCGTGCAGAGCACGGAGCAGATAGGGTCGCCGCGGCTTCACCGGCGCGGGTACTGTGAGGGCAGCATCAGGCGGGTCGGCGCGATCAATGCCGCATGTCCCGTTCGGCCTCGGTCAGACAGGCACGAAACGTCGAGCGCGCAAAGATCGAATTCATGTACTTCTGGATGGGCGCCGCCTGCGCCGGAGCTCGATGCCGTAGCTCTGCAGGCGCCACAGGATGGGCGCGATGCTGGCGTCGACCAAGGAAAACTCATCGCTCAAGAAAAACGGCTTCGCCTTGAACACCTCGGCACTGGCGCAGATGGCTTCGCCCAATACTTTGCGGCTATGCGCTGCCGTCTTGCTTTGCGGATCAAGCTCAATATCGCGCGCCAAGGCGTACCAGTCGCGTTCGACTCGATACAGCGCCACCCGAAATTGCGCCCGGGTGACCGGGTCGACGGGCATCAACGGCGGATGTGGAAAGCGCTCATCCAAGTACTCGATGATGACGCGCGAGTCATACAGCACCAGGTCGCGATCCACCAGGGTCGGCACACTGTGATGGGGGTTCAGGTCGAGCAGGTCTTCCGGCAAATCGTTCGGGTCGACGTTGATCAATTCGATCGCGATGCCCTTCTCGGCAAGCACCAGCCGAGTGCGGTGACTCCAGGGGTCAGCCGGCGCGGAAAACAGAGTCATCACCGAGCGACGTGCCACTAACGCGATCTCCTGGAAACATACGGGACTCCCCGCTGCTGCGTCAGTGGACGTCCTTCCAATACTCTTTCTTCAGCAAATAGGCGAACGCAAAGAACATCAGCAGAAACAGCGTCACAAAAACACCCATCGATTGGCGTTTTGCCTTGACCGGCTCACCGGCATAATCGAGGAAATTGACGATGTCCCGGACGAACTGATCATACTCCTCTGTCTTCATGGCGCCCGGGGTCATTGATTCGACCCCGTCCAGCACCATTCTGGCGCCGGCGGCGTCCGGTTCGTTCTTGAACACGGGCTTCTGCAAACCCTGCTGGTACTGCAGCACATGCGGCATCGCGGTGCTGGGCAGGTACAGATTGTTCACCCCCCAAGGACGGGTCTTGTCGACGTAGAAACCCGTCAGATACGAGAAAAGGTAATCCACGCCGCGGGCGCGCGCCATCAGCGACAGATCCGGCGGCTGTTTGCCGAACCAGCTCTCGGAGTCCTTCGGCATGGCCGAATTGATGGTCTCGAAGGGCTTGTCCGTCGTGAACATCAAATTGCCGGCGAGCTCGGACTCGGGGATCTTGAGGTCCTCCGCCATGCGGTTGTAGCGCAGGTATTTCAGTGAGTGGCAACCGGAGCAGTAATTCATGAAATTACGCGCGCCGCGCTGCAGGGACTCGGAATTGTTGATATCCGTGTCGGCATGCCTGAGGGCGATGCCGCCCTCTTCGTCGGCGGCCGCAACACCTGCGCAGAGCAGCGCTACTGCGATCAAAACCCAGCTTTTATACATGTCCCGTGACCCTTTCCGGCACCGGTTTCACGCTGTCGAATTTCGTGTACCAGGGCATCAGCAAAAAGAAAGCAAAGTACAAAACGGTGCAGACTTTGGCCAGCGTCGGATAAATACCCGAGGGAGGCTTCACGCCGCAGACCGCCAAGGCGATGAATGATAGAACGAAGATGGTCAACATAATCTTGTAAATCGGACCGCGGTAGCGGATCGAATTCACCGGCGAGCGGTCCAGCCACGGCACGAAGAACAACACCACGATGGAGGCGCCCATCACCAGCACGCCCCACACCTGAGTACCCGCAAAGGACGGCACGGCCCGCAACATGGCGTAAAACGGCGTGAAATACCAGACCGGCGCAATGTGCGGCGGCGTCTGCAGCGCATTGGCGGGCTCGAAGTTCGGCGCCTCCAGGAACAAGCCGCCGAAGGTCGGCGCGAAGAAAATCACCGCGCAAAACAGCAGCAGGAAGCCGGCGACGCCGACCAAGTCCTTCACTGTGTAATAGGGGTGGAAGGGAATGCCGTCGAGCGGATGCCCGTTCGCGTCCTTGTACTTTTTGATGTCGATGCCGTCGGGATTGTTTGAGCCCACTTCGTGCAGCGCCATGATGTGAGCGATCACCAGGAATATCAGCGCCAGCGGCAGCGCGGCCACATGCAAGGCGAAAAAGCGGTTCAAGGTGGCGTCCGCAATGTAGTAATCGCCGCGGATCCACTCGACCAGGCTGGCACCCACCACCGGCAGGCTGCCGAACAGAGACACGATGACTTGCGCGCCCCAGTAGCTCATGTTGCCCCAGGGCAGCACATAGCCCATGAAGCCTTCCGCCATCAGCAGCAGGAATATCAGGCAGCCGAAGATCCACACCAGCTCGCGCGGCTTACGGTGCGATCCGTACAGCAGCGCGCGAAACATATGCAGGTACACCACGATGAAAAACGCCGATGCACCGGTTGAGTGCAGGTAGCGGATCAGCCAGCCCCAATTCACGTCCCGCATGATGTATTCGATGGACGAAAATGCCTCGGCCGAGGAGGGCTTGTAATTCATCGTCAGGAAAATACCCGTCACCAGCTGATTCACCAGAATCAACAAGGCCAGTGCGCCGAAGTAGTACCAGAAGTTGAAATTCTTCGGCGCGTAGTACTCGGCGAGGTGTTCCTTCCACAAACTGGTCAACGGGAAGCGTTGATCAATCCAGCCCAGCAATCTTTCTCCGGCCATCGCGAACCTCTTCTTGTCTAAACTTTGGGGGCGTCGTCGACGCCGATCATGATTCGCGCGCTGTCCGCGAACGCGTACGGCGGGACCGTCAGGTTTTTCGGCGCCGGCATGCTCTTGAACACGCGGCCCGATAAATCATATTTGGAACCATGGCAGGGGCAATAGAAGCCGCCCGGCCAGTTGGCGCCCAAGTCGGCGCCTGCCACCTGGAATGAATTATTCGCTTCGAATGCGCCCAAGGGCGAACAGCCCAAGTGGGTGCACACCGCCAATCCCACCCAGTATTCGGGGTTGCGCGCCCGTGCCGCACCTGAGGATTTGATGTAGTCGGGCTGCACCGAGTCATCCGAGGCGGGATCTGCCAGCATGGCGTCATGATTGCCCAATTGTTCGATGCTGCCCTTCACCCGTCGCACCACGAACACAGCCTGGCCGCGCCACACCACTTTGAGCATCTGCCCGGCTTCGAGCTTGGATGCATCGACTTCGACCGGCGCACCCAGCGCCTTGGCCCGTGCACTCGGCTGCCACGACGACAAGAAAGGTACCGCCGCGAACGCAACACCGATCGCTCCGGTGCCGACTGTAGCCGCCGTCAACAAGCGGCGCCGGCTATGGTCAACCTGATCACTCATTCGATTGCCCCCAAGCATTGTTGACAAAACTTCACGTAAACCCCTGTTGCCGTAGTGTTTCCCAAAGAATAATGGGAGCGCATTATACACAGTTAAGCGAATATCCCTTAAGGCTCGAGGAGCGATAATAATTGCAGAACACACGCGTCCTCGTGAGCTTTTTAATCAGGGCAGCGGTAGTCGGCCTGGCGGCGGCTTTTCTGGTGGTCTGGTGGAAGCCGGCGCTGCTCGGAAAAACCGCCGTGCCGGCGGCACGCGCGCCGACGGTTTACTCGCGTCCCCCGGTCGTGATGCAGAGCTTTGCCGATGCGGTGGCGCGCGCCGCGCCGGCCGTGGTGAACATTTATACCGCGCGCGTCGTCACCGAACGCACTCAGGCCCCCGCGCTCAATCAATTATTCGGTGATTTCTGGCCGAGCTACCGGCAGAGGGTCGAGCGCAGCTTAGGCTCGGGCGTGATCGTCAATGGTGAAGGCACCATCGTGACCAATCAGCACGTGATTGCGGGTGCCGACTCCATTCGGGTTCAGCTGAGCGACGGCCGCATCGCCGAGGCGACCATCGTGGGCCAGGATCCCGATACGGATCTCGCCATTCTGCATTTGGGGCTCGGCAAGCTCCCCGTCATGCCCTTGGGCCGCTCGGACACTTTACGGGTGGGGGATATCGTGCTTGCCATCGGCAATCCCTACGGCCTGAGCCAGACGGTCACGCAAGGCATCGTCAGCGCCACCGGTCGCGGTCAGCTGGGACTCGCCACCTTCGAGAATTTCATTCAGACCGACGCCGCCATCAATCTCGGCAATTCCGGCGGCGCCCTCATCGACGCGCACGGCGATCTGGTGGGCATCAATACCGCGGTCCTGAATCGCGCCAGCGGCGGCCCTGAGGGCATCGGCTTTGCCATTCCCATGAATCTGGTGCGCGGTGTCATGGAACAGATCCTCAAACGCGGCCATGTGGTGCGCGGCTGGCTGGGTTTCGTGCCTCAGGACTTGTCCGATGAACAGGCGGCGCAGCTCGGCATCGCTGCGGGCGGCGGGGTCACCGTGGTGAACATTCTCGTCAAGAGCCCGGCATTCGAAGCCGGGGTTCGGCCCGGCGACCTGATCACCGGTTTGAGCGGCGAACAGGTGCAGAGCGCACAGGATCTCGTCAGCCGGGTGGCGGCGCTCGCACCGGGTGCGCTGGTGGAGCTGGACGGCCGGCATGACCGTCAGGCCTTCAAGGTGAACCTCAAGGTCGTGGAACGGCCGACCCACCAGGCCGCGCAGCCGGAGTAATTGCCCGCTAAGCCGGTGTGCGCCGAATCTTCGCGCCCAACTGCTGCAGCTTCTCTTCGATCGCCTCATAGCCACGATCGATGTGATAAATGCGCTCGATCTCGGTGCGGCCGTCCGCCACCAGCGCCGCCAGCACCAGGCTCGCCGAGGCGCGCAGGTCCGTGGCCATCACCGGAGCTGCGGTCAGCTTTTCAACCCCCTTGATGATGGCGGTGTTGCCCTCGAGGCGGATCTCCGCGCCCATGCGGCGCATTTCCAGCATGTGCATGAAGCGATTTTCGAAAATCGTTTCGATGATGGTGCCTACGCCGTTCGCCACCGTGTTGAGCGCGGCAAACTGCGCCTGCATATCCGTCGGGAACGCCGGATACGGCGCCGTCCGAATGTCGACCGAATCCGGCCGGCGGCCGCGCATGTCCACTTCGATCCAGGTGTCGCCGACGGTCATTTTGGCGCCGGCCTCCTTCAGCTTGTCGACCACCGCATCCAAATGCTCGGGGCGCGTATTCTTGACGCGAATATGGCCGCCGGTGATGGCGCCCGCGACCAGGTACGTACCCGCCTCGATACGATCGGGCAGCACTTCGTAGGCGGTACCGTTTAATCGCTTCACCCCCTCGATGATTATCCGATCCGTGCCCGCGCCCTTGATCTGGGCGCCCATGGCAATCAGAAAATTCGCGAGGTCGACCACCTCGGGTTCACGCGCCGCGTTCTCGAGCACGGTTTCCCCGTCCGCCAAGGTCGCCGCCATCATGAGATTTTCGGTGCCCGTGACCGTGACCGTCTCGAGCACCAAGCGGGCGCCCCGCAACCGCTCCGCGCGCGCCTTGATATAGCCGTTCTCGATATGAATGTCGGCGCCCATGGCCTGCAAGCCGGCCACATGGATGTTGACCGGGCGGGCGCCGATCGCACAGCCTCCCGGCAACGACACATCGGCGTGACCGAATCGCGCCAGCAGTGGCCCCAACACGAGTATGGACGCGCGCATGGTCTTCACCAGCTGATACGGCGCGAAATATCCCTTGATCGTCGACGCATCGACTTCGATGCGCATTTTTTCGTCGATGGTCACCGATACGCCCATGCGCCCCAGCAATTCGATCATGGTGGTTACATCTTGCAGGTGCGGCACGTTCGACACCGTCACCGGGCCGTCGGCCAGCAAGCACCCCGCCAGGATGGGCAAAGTCGCGTTCTTGGCGCCGGAAATACGGATTTCGCCGTCGAGCGCAATGCCGCCCTGAATCTGTAATTTATCCACGTCCCGGCCCCTGCCCCTGTCCTGCGAATTCTTCCGGCGTGAACACCTGCAGCGCCAGCGCGTGAATTTCATTGCCGACGGCCACCCCTAAGGTGCCGTACACCAACTGATGGCGCTGTACCGAGCGTTTGCCGGCAAACGCCGCCGCAATTACCACGGCCTCGAAATGCACATTGTCCTCGCTCTTGACTAGCGCTTTGGCGCCCGGCAAGCCGGACTCGATGATTTGCGCCACCTGCTGCGGATTCATACTGTCTCCCGCCGAGTAAACCCCCAAGCTTACGCTAGCGACGCTTTAGGTTCTGCAACCGCTGTATCATTCGGCAATGAATCTTGAGTTCACCGACGAGGTCCTCGTCGATCTTGGCCGCCAGGCGCTGACTATCGAAATCGACGGTTTGCGCGCGCAACTGCCGCGTCTGGGGACGGAGTTTGCCCGCGCCTGCCGCATTTGTCTCAGCTGCCGCGGACGCATCGTAGTGACCGGCATGGGCAAATCCGGCCATATCGGCGGCAAGGTCGCCGCCACTCTGGCCAGTACCGGCACGCCGGCGTTCTTCATGCATCCCGGCGAGGCCAGTCACGGCGATGTCGGCATGATCACGCGCGACGATGTGGTGCTTGCCCTGTCAAATTCCGGGGAAACCGCCGAGATCCTGACCATCGTGCCGGCGATTGCCCGTCTCGGGGTGCCGCTGATTGCATTTACCGGGAACCCGACCTCGGCACTGGCGCGCATCGCCACCGTGCACCTCGACATCGGCGTGCCCGCCGAAGCGTGCCCGCTCAACTTAGCCCCGACGGCCAGCACCACGGCAGCGTTGGCCGTGGGGGATGCCCTGGCAGTCGTGCTGTTGAAGGCCCACGGTTTCACCGAAGAGGACTTCGCCCGTTCCCACCCGGCGGGCAACTTGGGCAGGCGCCTGCTGCTGCATGTGAACGATGTGATGCGCAGCGGCGCCGACATCCCCACCGTCCGACCGGATACCGCGTTGGCGGACGGCTTGATGGAAGTCACCCGCAAGGGCCTCGGCATGACGGCCGTCATCGATGACAGCGGCCATGTGCTCGGCGTGTTCACCGACGGCGATCTGCGCCGCGCGCTCGACGCGTCGCGGGATTTGCGCACCACCCGGATGGATCAAGTCATGAGCCGCCACGCAAAAACCGTGCGCCCCAACACGCTGGCGGCCGAAGCGGTGCATTTGATGGAAACGCATCGCATCACCTCGCTGCTGGTGGTCGATACCGATAACCGAGTAGTAGGCGCGCTCAATGTGCACGACTTGCTGCGAGCGGGTGTGGTGTGAAGGCGCGCAAAGCCACGCCGTTGGCGCAGATCGAGCTCCTCATCCTGGACGTCGACGGTGTGCTCACCGATGGACGCCTGTATTTCGGCGCACGCGGCGAGGCACTCAAAGTGTTCCACGTGCGCGACGGCCATGGCATCAAGCTGCTGCTGTCGGCCGGTGTCGCAGTGGCAGCCTGCAGCGGACGACGTTCGGCCGCGGTAGCGGTTCGCATGCGCGAACTGGGCGTGCGGCGCGTCATTCAAGGATGCTCCGACAAGGTAGCCGCGCTGCATCGGCTGACCGCGCAACTGGCCATCGACCCGCTTAACTGCGCCTGCATCTGTGACGACACCCCGGATCTTGCGCTGATGACTGCGGTCGGCGTCGCCGGTGCCGTTGCCGACGCACACCCGCTGGTCAAGTCCGCTGCACATTGGATCGCCAAAGCCGACGGCGGCCAGGGCGCCGTGCGCGAATTCTGCGACGCCCTCTTGCGCGCGCGCGCGGGACGGCCCTAGTGCTGTTTCGAGTTTTCACCGTGCTGGCCGTCCTGGCGCTTTGCGTCAGCACCTGGATCGTGAGTTCACCCGCACGCCGGCGCCCAGCGCCGGTCGATGCCAAGCTCACCGACCTGCCTGGATATTATTTGAAGAGCGCCGTGCTCACGGACTATGACATCGCCGGCAGCCCCACTATCCGCATCGAGGCCGAGCGCATTGATCAGATCGCGCATGGCAACGAAGTGGCGCTGTACAACATCCGAGTCTCTTACCAGACCCCAAGCGGGCAGAACTGGCTCATGGTGGGCGATGTCGCGCATGTGCAGCCGGGCGGCAAGGTGGTGGATGTGACCGGCAATGTGCGCCTGCAGGGCGATGCCGCGGGCCGCGAGGGCGCGGCCATCATTCATACCGACACCTTGAGCTACAACGTCCCTGACGCTGTGGCCAGCACCAAGAGCGATGTGCGCATCGATTTCGCGCAGCACACCCTGACGGCCCGCGGCCTGAACGCCAATTTGAAAGAGCGCACGATGCGCCTAGAATCGAAAGTGAATGGCCGCTTCCATCCATAAAGTTATTCCGCTGCTGGCGTTGCTCAGCTCCCAAGTGCCGGCCGAGC
>JANYIY010000295.1 GCA_025358615.1 Gammaproteobacteria bacterium
GTGCGCCCGGCGCGTCGATGGGCTGCGCCCAAAATCAGTCTCGCATGCGGATGCCCAGGGACGGCTTTGAGGATCGCGTCCGCCTGTTCAATAGCGAGACCGGGATCCCTCTCCAAGAGGTGTGCAGCATGACCAAGTGCAAACTCGATCGTTCCAACGGGCTCCGAAACGCTGTTCATTGGAACATCCAACGGTTCCCCGAAGTTAGTAGCAGCTCGTCAGAAGATCCTGCGCTCACTTTGTCGAATCCGCAACACTTCCAATCCACGGGTTGAGCCACACGGCGCTTGACCGCAACACGCCTGATAACGTTTACTTCGGATATTGCTATGGGTTCGCTTATCGCCTCCGTACGGTATCGAGCATGGAGTCGCCGGCGCGCCATTGTCACATTGATTTGCTCCGGCCCCCCTCTCTTCGTGCTCGCGGCAAGCTGGGCACTGTCGAGCGTGGCGTCCGCGGCAGACATGGACGATGTTGCACGCGGCGCCAGTATTGCCGCAATCGAGCAGGCACTGTCCGATCGGAGCTACACAGTCAGCGACCTGGCGGGCTACTACGTCACACGCATCGGCGCGCTCGACCAGAACGGTCCGGCGCTGCATTCGATCGTCGAGGTCAATCCGGATTGGAAGAGCCTGGCGCAGGACATGGATAAGCAGCTCAAGAGCGGCGCTCCGGCCGCGCGTAAGCCGCTGTTTGGCGTCCCGATCGTGCTCAAAGACAATATCGACACCGCAGATCGGATGCAGACCAGGGCTGGCTCGCTCGCACTGCTCAGCTCTTCCCCGCAACGGGATGCGTTCATCGTACGCCGGCTGCGCGCGGCCGGGGGCCTGATCCTAGGTAAAGCCAATATGAGTGAATGGGCGGGGATGCGCGCCTTCAATCAAACAGCGGGATGGTCCGGGCGGGGCGGTCAGACGCGCAATCCCTACGATCCCGCACGCAGTCCGAGCGGCTCGAGCTCTGGCTCAGCAGTCGCGGTCGCGGCCGATTTGGCCGCCGCCGCCATCGGCACCGATACCGGTGGGTCCATCGCCGGTCCCGCATCGGCCAACGGGGTAGTAGGCATCCGGCCAACGGTCGGTCTCGTGTCGCGCTCGGGGATCATTCCCATCTCCTCAAGCTACGACACGGCTGGTCCATTGGCACGCACCGTCGCCGACGCTGCGGCGGTGCTGACAGTAATCGCGGGTTACGATCCCGACGATCCGGCCACGGCTCGTCTCAAGCATGAGCCGGCACCCGATTTTCGACTTGCTCTGAAGTTAGACAGCCTCAAGGGCGCCCGAATCGGCGTGCTGCGCGAGTATGCGGGCTCCAACCCCTCTGTTGTCGAGGTGTTCGATCGCGCGATCGCGACCCTGCGCGCACAAGGCGCTATTGTGATCGATCCGGTCAGCATCCCGACAAAACGTGCGATCGACGACGATTTTCGAACAAAGGGAGAGGCCAACAACGATACTGAAATAGTGCAAGAGACTGAATTCAAGGACGGCATCAAGAGCTATCTGGCAACGCGCCGTGGCCGGTGTCCGAGGGATCTGCAGGGACTTATCGACTTCGATAACGAACACGCGGCGGAGGAGATGCCCTACTTCGGGCAGGATGTATTCACAGCTTCCCAGCGGCGGGGACCAATCACTGACAAAGTGTATAGCGACGCGGTTGAGCGCGCCCGACGACTCGCGGGCCCCGAAGGCATCGATGTGGCGATCCGCACAGACCATCTCAATGCGCTCATCGCACCTACCGCAGGTCCCGCGCCATTGATCGATTACATCGCCTCGGACGCCGACGGCGGAGACGGGCACTTTCTCATGCTGGCCGCGGCGGCCGGTTACCCGCGCATTACGGTACCAATGGGACAGATCCGTGGCATGCCCGTCGGTATCACCTTTACAGGCACGGCCTGGAGCGAATTCAAGCTCATAGCACTTGCCTATGCATACGAACAAGCTTCACACGCTCGCCGGCCACCTGGCCAGGGAGTCGTACAGTAAGAATCGAATCGGGTTCCATCCTTTCGAGGTCATCGCACATTGCGCATAGCATGCGCCGTGCGAGTACCCTATCGGCGCCGCTATACGCCAACGCAAATTATGATCTGCGCACTGCCGCCCCCCACTTGAGTTGCGATCGTTGCCGCGCCCGAAAGCGGAGTAATCGCCCCCGCGCGTGTTTGCGCAGCGTCCGCCCGGCGCAGGCCATAAAAAATTACGTCGATCGATGGCTTCAGAATGCTCGAGAGAAACCGCTCAGCCGAAGAGAATTCCGACAATGTGCGATTCGAAGTCGTCAGTTTTTTCGAGCGAGCCTCACGGAGGCGCGCATTCTCGGGGACAGGCACTTGACTCGGCTGTGCATCTGTTTGAACATTTGAGCGAGACGGGATTTGTTCAAGAGTGTCCAGTGTGGCGTAACGGTACGGTCGCCACTCCAAACACCGGCGTGCAAGGGAGATAAGGTGCAACGAAGTCTGTCTCGAAAACTCGCGCGCCTCGCGCACCAGAGTCCTGTGCGGCCGCCCGAACGGCGCTTTGCGAAGTTCGTGCGGCACGCCTCGATTGGTGCCGCAGTCATGGCGGCTATCTCGGCGGCGCGCGCGCAGCAGCCGGCTCCCAGCATCCTATCGGCTGCAACTGCGCAGTCGCAGCATGCCGACGCTGCCAGCGCCAACCCTTCGGCTGCAAGCACGCCTGCACAGCAGGCTGATGCGAGCGGCTCGGATCTGAGCGATCAGCTGCAGGAAGTGGTGGTCACAGCCACCAAGCGCAGCGAGAACATGCAAAACATCCCGATCACCATCACGGCGATCACCTCCGCGGCCCTGGAAAACCAGAACATCCAGGACTTTAACGACTACGCCCTGGCGCTGCCGCAAGTGTCGTTCACCAACAACTCCCCCGGCTCCGAGCAGATTTTCATGCGCGGCATCGGGGCCACCGGTGCGGGCTCTACCACCGGAACCAATCAGACCGTGGGCGTGTACCTCGATGATCAGCCAATTACGACACCCAACGGCGCGCTCGATCTGCACATGTACGACATCGCGCGCGTGGAAGTGCTGCCGGGCCCCCAGGGCACGCTGTATGGAGCGTCGTCGGAATCCGGGACGCTGCGCATCATCACCAACAAGCCGGACCCGACTGGTTTCCACGCCGGCTATGTCGCGCAGCTCAATACGATCTACAACGGCACCCTCGGCGACGTGGTCGAGGGATTCGTCAACGTGCCGATCAGCTCAAATCTAGCGGTGCGGCTCGTGGGATGGCAGGAGCGCGACTCGGGCTATCTCGACAATGTCCACCAGAAAATCACCCTTGCCAACGGTTTTACCCTCGACAACGCCCGATACGTTGCTGACCACTTCAATCCGGTGACGACCGACGGTGCGCGCGCGGCGCTCAAATTCGATATCAATGACAACTGGTCGATCACTCCGACCCTGATCACGCAGAAGATTCGCTACGACGGGTCCTTTGGAGAGGAACACTGGAAGGATCTTGCTGCCGGTAATGCCATACCGAGCAGTTATTCGGTCGCCAAGTTCGGCAACCCGACGGGCAGCGACTCTATGGTGGATCGTGTGCTCACGGTGCTTGGCAAGATCGGCAACTTTGATCTCACCTATGCCGGTTCGTACCTGACGCGATCTACCTACGCCTACAGCGACTATGTGGACTACACGGTCGCCTATCCGCAATATTATAACGTGTGGCCCAGAAATCCGACCACGTTCTCGTCTAACTATGACCGCTATCAGACCTACAGCAACGAGTTGCGCATCGCCTCCCCGACCAACTCCCCGGTGCGCTTCGTGGCGGGGGTATTCCAGGAGCGCCAAGAGAATCTCGATGTTTATCAAGTGATCATTCCGGGACTCAATCCACTTTTGTGGCCCGGCTATGGGACGCCAAATGTATGGCCGAACGATGAATATCTCACCTATCAGCAGCGCGTCGATCGCGACTGGGCGGCCTTTGGCGAGGTCAACTGGGACATCACCTCTCATCTCACCGCCACGGTGGGGTTCCGTCGTTTCCGCTACAAGAATACCTTGGAAGGCTTCAATGGATTCGGTCTCTATGCTTTGGGTACTACACCGCCGCCGCTCGGCGCAAACGGCCTGCCAGGTCCGGGCGGCATCGACGGGCAGCAGACCTGCCTCACCACGACACCGTTCCATCAGGCTCCGTGCTTGAACTTCGGCGGGGTATCGGAAGGCTGGGGCTCGACGCCGAAGTACAATTTCTCCTACAAGTTCGATCCTGACCGTCTGGCCTATATCACCTTTTCCAGGGGCTTTCGGCCCGGGGGCGTGAATCAGCACAGCGGCGCGCCGCAGTTTGGCGCGGACTACCTTACCAACTACGAGATCGGCTGGAAGACCGCCTGGTT
>JANYIY010000307.1 GCA_025358615.1 Gammaproteobacteria bacterium
GACCAGGCGCTTTATGTAGTTTATTTTTGGATTGGGGGGCAGGCGAAACACGATCACATCGCCGCGCTGCGGAGTTCCCGTCGGCAACAACAGGGTGTTGATGACCGGCAGGCGCAAACCGTAGGAATACTTGCTGACGAAAATGAAATCACCGTCGAACAAGGTCGGCATCATGGAATCGGACGGAATGCGAAACGGCTCGAACAGGAACGAGCGGATTACCAGCACCAGCACGATGACCGGAAAGAACGAGCGGGCATATTCGACCGCAATCGGCTCGCGCACGCGCTCCGGTTGCGTGCCCGCCGCGGCGGCCAGGCGCACGCGGCGGCGCGCAAAGAAGACCTGATCCGCTGCCCAGATGAGGCCGGAAATTGCGCCCACGGCCACCAGCATGAGACTGAAGTCCACGGCCTCGTAACGAAACAGGCGCCACAACATGCCGAGCGACAGCGCCACCAGCACGTAGCCCGCGATTCTCGGCGCCCAGGGTTCTTCCACGCTCATCGCGCCGGGATCTCGCTTGGGCCTGACGAACCAGCCGTCCACCAAAATCACCAGCACGCAGACCACGCCCGCACACAGGAGACCTATGAAAAGGTTGTCGCCATCATTCACGTAATACCCCCAGATAAAGGCTGAAAAAGACTCGCTTAGGCGTCGCCGCCGGACATTTCAATTGGACTTCTTACCGACCTGCAAAACGGCCAAAAATGCCTCCTGCGGGATTTCCACCTGGCCCACCTGCTTCATGCGCTTTTTGCCGGCCTTCTGCTTCTCGAGCAGCTTGCGCTTGCGCGTGATGTCCCCGCCGTAGCACTTGGCGAGCACATTCTTGCGCATCGCCTTGACGCTGGCACGCGCAATGATATGGCTGCCGATGGCTGCCTGCACGGCGATGTCGAACATCTGGCGCGGGATGAGTTCCTGCATCTTGTCGACCAGCTCCCGGCCGCGATTGTAGGAGTTGTCGCGATGGACGATGAGCGACAGCGCATCGACAGCATCGCCGTTGATCAGAACATCGAGCTTCACCAGCGGCGCGGCCTGGAAATGGCTGAACTCGTAGTCGAACGATGCGTAGCCGCGACTCGCAGATTTGAGCCGATCGAAGAAATCGAGAACCACCTCGGCGAGCGGCAATTCGTATTGCAGAGAAACCTGGCTGCCCAGGAACAGCATCTTCTTTTGCACGCCGCGCTTCTCGCTGCAAAGAGTCAACACCGCGCCCACGTGATCCGGGGGCACCAGAATATTGGCGGTGATGATGGGTTCGCGCAGTTCGGAGATGCGATCCTGAGACGGCAACTTCGACGGATTGTCGACGTTGAGCACCGCACCATCCGTGAGCAGCACCTCGTAGACGACGGTCGGCGCGCTGGTGATGAGATCAAGGTCATACTCACGCTCTAGCCGTTCCTGCACGATATCCATGTGCAGCAGCCCTAAGAATCCACAGCGGAATCCGAACCCCAGCGCGGTCGATACCTCGGGCTCGAAATGCAGCGCCGAATCGTTGAGTTTCAATTTCTTGAGGGCTTCGCGGAATTGCTCGTAGTCGTCGGAACTGGTCGGGAATAATCCCGCGAATACCCGCGGCTGTACTTGCTTGAAACCCTCGAGCGGCGCCTTGGCGGGATTGCTTTCCAGGGTAATCGTGTCGCCGACCGGCGCGCCATCGATCTCCTTGATGCCGGCGATCACGAAGCCCACCTCTCCCGTCATCAGGGAGTCGCGTGTCACGGGCTTGGGCGAAAAGCGCCCGAGCTTGTCGATCTGGTGACTGCGGCCGGTGGACATGACGCGGATCTTGGCGCCGGTGTGCAATGCACCATTCATGACGCGCACCAGAGAGACGACGCCGACATAGTTGTCGAACCAGGAATCGATGATCAGCGCCTGCAACGGGCCGTCCGGATCCCCTTTGGGGGCTGGTATGCGCTTGACCAGCTGTTCCAGCAGTTCCGGTACGCCTAGTCCGGTCTTGGCGCTGACCAGGGCAGCATCCTCAGCGGGAATACCGATGATTTCTTCGATTTCATGAATGACTTTGGCCGGGTCGGCGGAGGGCAGATCGATCTTGTTGATGACCGGCAGCACCTCGAGCCCCTGCTCCAACGCCGTATAGCAGTTGGCAACGCTCTGGGCCTCCACCCCCTGGGCAGCGTCCACCACCAGCAACGCGCCCTCGCATGCCGCCAGCGATCGCGACACCTCGTAGGAAAAATCCACATGCCCCGGCGTATCGATGAAATTCAGCTGATACAGCTCGCCGCTCGCGGACTTGAAGCCGAGCGTCACGCTCTGCGCTTTGATGGTTATGCCCCGTTCGCGCTCCAGATCCATCGAGTCGAGCACTTGTGCCTGCATTTCCCGCGCGTCGAGACCACCGCATTCCTGGATGAATCGATCAGCCAACGTCGATTTGCCGTGATCTACATGAGCAATAATGGAAAAATTGCGGATATTCTTCATCGACGCCTAGGAGGGATGGCTTAAGCCAAACTCCCTATTATACCGGTCGGCGATGGCAAGCGAGGGTCTTATACAGTTCCTCGGCATCCAAGCGTCCATGACATACCAATTCCCCCGCGAACAGCAGCACGGGAATCTTGTGACCATAGCGAACGCTCGCAGCGGGGTTGGCATCGACGTCGAGCACATCGATGCCGTAGGGTTGCACAGCCGGCAGTGCGTGGAGTTCGGCGAGCATTTCCTCGCACAGGCCGCAACCGGGGCGTGAATACAGCAGGAAACGCGGTTTCATCGGCAAATGCCGGTCAGCGGCGCGGCAGCTCGGCGACGCCGGAGGATTTCACCGAATGCGCAATGAACTCGACGGTCTGCGCGGGTACCTCCCCGACCGCGGTCACTTGGTGGCCCTGCACGACGGTGGAGAAGGCGAAACCCGAACCGACCCGCGCAAGGCCCTGCATCGGCGGCTCGATGGGCGCATTCGATGCGGCATCGGCACCGGTCGCAGCACTTTGCGGCGCCTCGACGAATACCGACACGGTGGCCAGACCATCGGAGTACACCAGATGACTTGCCGGGACGCTGGCCCCGCCAATAGTCTGGGCGCCGGCCACGGTCAGGCGAAATCCCGGCGGCAGTTCACTGGCACGGAATGCCGAGAGCGTCGGCGACGCCGTGTCGTGCGATGCACCCTGACGCACCCAGCGCATGCCGTCGGTACGTACCGCGGGCGCGAGTTCACTGTCCGGAATGTTCTCCGGCATGTCCAGGCGCGCAAAGAATATCTGTTCGATCACCTGGCCGCGCGAATCGCAGAGCTGCGTCTTGAGCGGCATGGCGGTGCTCTCGTCGAGCCAGAGACGATAGCCGAAGCGGAACTGATCCTTGGGATTGACGGCAATGACTCGCGCCGCCCGGCCGAGGACGCGCGTCGCAGGCAAGCTCTCGATGCGATAGAACTCGTTCACACCCGCACCGAACTGCGGCAGCGACCCCAAAAACGGGCCGCGATCCGGCCGCGGCTCGACCAACACCGTATGTTGGTCGGGCAGATAGCAGGTCAATTCGCCGTTGTTGCGCACGAACTCCCGGCCGGAGCCGTCCAGGGACTGCAGCCGTTCGATCACCCGTCCGGCCCGCACCCGATGCACGATGCGCATGGTCTCGACCCGGCCCTCGCTCAAATGAAAGAACGTGCCATCGTAATTTCGCGTCGCCAAGGCCTGATTCATTTTCTGCAGCCACTCGCGCGGATCGTCGGCGCCCCAGGAGCGCTGCGGCGGCGAGGCCAGCATGGCGCCGACCACGGCGCAGGGGAGCAGCCAACCGGCGCGTTTACGTACGACCCGCGTCATGGGGCGACGTGCGCCGCCTGTGCTTCGATTTTGGGAGGTTGTTCGTCCGCCTCGATGAGCATATCGGCCAGCACTCCGCGCTGGTCCAAGCCCGAGGAGTAGCGACTGTGGGCGAAGACGTAATTGGTGAGGCGCGCCTGCGGCATGACGGCGGGCGCCGCCGGCGAGGCCGCCGGCACGGTATAGGAAATGGCTTCACGGGGTGGCTGTGCCTGCACCAGCGTGAGGTTCGGAGCGGGTAAGCTCCCCGCGGCGGCGTTCTGCGCAGTCAGCACGGCGCCCGGCCGCAGCGTGGGCGCAACCGACCGCTGCTGCAGGGCGACGACCGCCACCACCGCCACACCGGCGGCCACGGCGGCTCCGGCGAACGGCCGCCACCAGCGCCGGGCGCGGGCTTGCGACAGTTGGCCGTTGGCCGGCATCGGCTCGCCGTCGATGGCGAAATTCACGCGCCCGGTGAAACCCTTCGCCATCAGCGGACTCGCGCCGCGCAGCGCCTCGCCGATCAGGGCGTAGCGGCCGAAGCTGTCGCGCAATTCGCCGTCGCGAGTCAGGCGCTTCAACAGTAATTCGGTTTCCGAATTGGGCAATTCTCCATCGAGAAATGCCGAGACCTGTTCACGAATTTGTTCGCTCATGTGTCCTCAGGCCGACCAAGGCCGCCGTCGAAGATGGGTCGTAACTTCTTGTCTATTGCTTCGCGCGCGCGAAAGATTCGCGAGCGCACGGTACCGACCGGGCAATCCATAGTTTGCGCGATGTCCTCGTAACTCAAGCCTTCCAACTCGCGCAGCACGATCGCGGTGCGAAGATCCTCCGGCAGGTTCTCGATCGCGCGGTTCACGGTGTCGCGAATCTCTTCGGTGAGCAGCAAGCCTTCGGGAGTCTCGGATTCGGCAAGTCGAGCGTGCAAATCGTATTGTTCAGGATCCTGCAGATCGAGATCGTAATCCATCGGTCGGCGCTTGGTGGCGACCAGGGCGTTCTTGGCGGTGTTGATCGCGATTCTATACAGCCAGGTATAAAACGCGCTATCGCCGCGAAACGACTGCAGCGCACGGTACGCTTTCACGAAAGCCTCCTGTGCGATGTCTTCAGCCTCGGTTGCATCGTGCACGTAACGCATGATCAGCTTCAGCACCTTGTGCTGGTATCGAAGGACCAACAAATCGAACGCCGCGCGCTCGCCGCGCTGGACCCTCTCGACCAGTTTGAGATCACTCTCCTCGACACTCATGGCTGATCCCAAACCGGCGGGCCGACAGCCCAGCCTGTCGCGGTAGACCGACCCACGGCGGAAAAGTTCGACAATTTCCTGAACCGGCCGCTATTAAACGTGACTTTGTGCACAGCAGCGGATTCTAGCAGCGGCAGGCACCCGGCTAGCGGCGGCGATGTGACGTAATTCGCTCGATCAGAGCCAAAAACTGCGGCGGCGGGCGCTCCGCTCCCAGGCAGTAGCCGTACAGGACGGTATCTTGAGTCTCCAACAGCAGCTTAAACGCGTCTTGCTCTGCCGGCGATGCGCCGCAAAAACGCTCCTCCAGGTAGCGCGCCAGCAAAACATCGAGTTCCCTCATGCCGCGGCGGCAGCGCCATCGCAGCTTCCCGAGCTCCTTGGGATCGACCGCTAATAAGGGCGGTACGGCGCCCATCAATGGCGGCGATGCAGCAGCATTTGCTTGATTTCGCCGATGGCTTTGGCGGGATTCAGGTCCTTCGGGCATGCCTCGGTGCAGTTCATGATGGTATGGCAGCGATATAGCCGAAACGGATCCTCGAGGTAGTCAAGGCGCTCACCGGCCGCCTCGTCGCGGCTGTCGACGATCCATCGATAGGCGGCCAGCAGCGCCGCGGGCCCCAAGTAGCGGTCGCTATTCCACCAGTAGCTGGGACAGCTGGTCGAGCAGCACGCGCACAGAATGCACGCGGAGGGCCGATCCACCTTTTCCTGATCTTCCTTGGATTGCAGGCGCTCGCCGTCGGGCGGAGCCGGCGTACGGGTCTGCAGCCAGGGCTTGATGGACGCGTACTGGGCATAGAAGTTCGTCAGATCGGGAACCAAGTCCTTGATGACGGGCATATGCGGCAGCGGATATATCTTGATGTCGTGCTTGACGTCGGCGCATGCACTGACGCAGGCAAGGCCATTCTTGCCGTCGATATTCATGGCGCATGATCCGCATATTCCCTCCCTGCATGAGCGCCGGAAACTCAACGTGGAATCGACTTCATTCTTGATTTTGATCAGCGCATCCAACACCATGGGTCCGCAGGCATCCATGTCGAGTTCATAGCTGTCCATGCGCGGATTTTCCGCAGCTTCGGGGTCGAAGCGGTAGATCTTGAACACCCGGACATTTTTCGCGCCGGGCGGCGCCTTGAATACGCGGCCGTCCTTGCGCACCTTGGAATTGGCGGGAAGCGAGAATTCTGCCATCAAATGCTCCGGATGCCGCGTGACTAGTAAGTCCGCGCCTTGGGTGGAATCGATTGCACGTCATCGGTCAAGGTGTTGAGGTGCACGGGCCGATAGTCGAAGCGCGTGTCGCCTTGCTCCGAGACCCAACACAGCGAATGCTTCAGCCAATTCTGGTCGTCGCGGTTCGGAAAGTCCTCGCGCGCCTGGGCGCCGCGGCTCTCCTTGCGATTCTCCGCAGAATGCATGGTCGCGACCGCCTGTCCCAGAAGATTGTCGAGTTCCAGCGTTTCGATCAGGTCGGTGTTCCAAACGAGCGAACGATCCGTGACCGCAACATCGGCGAAGGCGGCGACAACTTCCGCGAGCCGACGCTTGCCGTCGTTCAAGGATTCGCCGGTTCGAAACACCGTCGCATCGCTTTGCATGATTCGCTGCATCCGCAGTCTCACGTCCGCGGTGCGCTGTGAACCTTTGGCAAACCTGAGTTTGTCGAGGTGCGCGAGCGCGCTGTCGCCGGCGTCCGTCTTGAATGCGCGATGCGGTGTGTCCTTCTTCACCACCCGAGCGCACTGCCGCGCCGCTTCGCGGCCGAATACCACCAAATCGAGCAGCGAATTCGATCCCAAGCGGTTCGCGCCGTGCACCGACACGCAGGCCGCCTCGCCCACCGCCATGAGTCCGGGAACCAGCGCATCCGCACCCCCCGCACGCGTCACAACCTCGCCATGCACATTGCAGGGGATGCCTCCCATGTTGTAGTGCACCGTCGGCAGCACGGGTATCGGATCCTTATTGACATCGACTCCCGCGAATATGCGCGCGGTCTCAGCAATGCCGGGCAAACGCTCCTTGATCACAGCGGGCCCCAAGTGCTCCAGATGCAGCTGGATATGGTCCTTGAGCGGCCCGACGCCGCGGCCCTCGCGAATCTCCACCGTCATCGAGCGGCTGACGACATCGCGCGATGCCAGATCCTTGGCATTGGGTGCGTAGCGCTCCATGAACCTCTCGCCGGCAGAGTTGGTCAAATATCCGCCCTCGCCGCGCGAGCCTTCGGTGATCAGACAGCCGGCACCGTAGATGCCGGTCGGATGGAATTGCACGAACTCCATATCCTGCAACGGCAGACCGGCGCGCAGCGCCATCCCACCGCCGTCGCCGGTGCAAGTGTGCGCCGAGGTACAGGTGAACCAGGCCCGGCCGTAGCCGCCGGTGGCCAATATGACCATATGCGCCCGAAAGCGATGCAAGCTGCCGTCGGCCATGTCGAGCGCGATGACGCCGCGGCATTCACCATTTTCCATGATGAGATCGAGCGCAAAATACTCGATGAAGAAACTCGCCTCATGCTTCAGCGATTGCTGATACAGAGTATGCAGCATGGCATGACCGGTACGATCGGCCGCTGCGCAGGTGCGTTGTGCTATGCCCTTGCCGAAATGCGTGGTCATTCCGCCGAATGGCCGCTGGTAAATCCGCCCGTCCTCGGTGCGTGAAAACGGTACGCCGTAGTGCTCGAGTTCGATGACCGCCGACGGCGCCTCCTTGCACATGAACTCGATGGCGTCTTGATCGCCGAGCCAGTCGGAACCCTTGACGGTGTCGTACATATGCCAGCGCCAGTCATCCGCGCCCATATTGCCGAGCGCCGCAGAGATGCCGCCCTGTGCCGCGACGGTATGACTGCGGGTGGGGAAAACCTTGGTCAGGCACGCGGTGGACAGACCAGCCTCGGCAAGGCCGAAGGTGGCGCGCAATCCCGCGCCGCCGGCACCGACGACGACGACATCGTAGGTGTGGTCGATAAATTTGTATTCGCTCATGGCCTTCAAGATCCGAACGCGACGCGCAAAATCGCAAAAATGCCCGCGCCGCCCACCAGCACGTGCAGAAATCGCAGCAACAACAGCGACAGCAATTTGCTGCCGGCGGAATGCACGTAATCTTCGATCACGACCACGATTCCCAGATACGAGTGATAGGTCAGCACCGCGACCAGCAGCACCCCCAGCAAGGTGTTCAAGGGTGCCGACAGCCACAACCGAACCGTGCCATAGTCGAGCGCCGGCAGCGTCAACAACGAAATCGCGAACCACAGGGTCAGCGGGATCAGCGCAACGGCGCTCACCCTCTGCGCCCACCAATGGGCGGTGCCATCTTTGGCCGAACCCAAGCCCAACACACGCCCCATGGGGCTGCGCAGACTCATGGCCCGGAGCGCCAAATGAACACCCAGATGCACACCGTCAACGCAACGGCGCCGAGCGCAGCGAACCAGCCGCTGGCATGCCGCTGGGTGCGTTCGAAGCCCTTGCCCATGTCCCAAAATAGATGACGCACCCCGTTCAAAAGGTGGTACAGAAAGGCGAAGGTCCAGCCGATGAGGCTGATGCGCCCCAACGGACTTGCGAACTCCCTCGCCGCCAGGGCATAGGTTCGCTCGCCGCCTGCCAGCGACATCAGCCAGTAGCAGAGCGCCAGCAGCCCCAATGCCAAGGCGATGCCGGTGAGTCGATGCAATATCGACAAGCTGTTGCCGATTTGCCATCGATAGATTTGCAAATGAGGCGAAGTCGGACGGTCGCGTGCGGATAGGGGTCGGGGCATGGTTAGAAGTCGATACAGCGGCCGCGCAGCTCCCAATCCCCAAATCGAGTCGGCTCGGGGCCATCTCGCCCGCCTATTTCGCGTGCCTTGGGGGCCGGCGCCACGGCGGCCTGATCTGCCGGCGCGGGCTCGCTCGGTGGCTTGGTTACGGTCGGATCCTCGGAATGCGTCGTCACAGGTGAAAGTTTGCCAGAAAACACCGCCTTGCGCAGGGTTGACATCGTGGTCGCAGTACCCACTTCATAGGCTCACGCAGCCGTTACCATAGGCGATGACCATCGACGCACTTCCCCAATCGGGCCGACTGCCGCATTTCGGCGTATTGCAATTCAGCGGACCCGATTCCTTGAGCTTTCTGCAAGGTCAGATCTCGAACGACACGCGCAGCCTGGCGCAGGCAAACAGCCTGTTCGCGGCCTACTCGAGCCCCCAAGGGCGCGTCCTGGCGCTCCTGCACCTGCTGCCCCATTCGAGCGGCGTCATCGCCCTTCTGCCGCGCGAACTGCTGTCGCCGACGCTGCAAGGGCTGCGCAAATTCGTGCTTCGGGCCAAGGTGAAAATCGAAGATGCCGGCGAGCAACTCCAGGCCGCGGGCCACCATGGGGCAGCGCTGCTGCACGCCGCTGGAATTGCTGTTCCGCAATCGGGCGCGAGCTATTTGGAGACGGACCAGATCGGCGTTGCCGGCGTCAACCGCGATCCCACCCGCTTCTGGGTCATCGGCCCTGCGGCGAAGTTGGCGGCGCACGGGCTGGCAGACGCGCCTTCTGTAGAGGATCGAATCGAACAGAATTGGCGCCTGGCAGACATTCGCGCCGGCTTGCCGCAGATATATACCTCGACTCGAGAAGTCTTCGTCGCGCAAATGCTGAACCTCGATCTACTCGACGGCATCAGCTTCAGCAAGGGCTGCTACACCGGACAGGAAATCATCGCCCGTACCCAGCATCTCGGCCGCATCAAACGGCGCCTGTACCGGCTTGAGCTGCCGGACCGCGATTGGCACATAGGCCAGTCCCTGCGTCTGGCCGACGGCCGCACGGGTCGCCTGGTCGAAGCGATTCGAAACGGCGCCGGCTTCGAGGCGTTGGCGGTGCTCAACATGCAGGCCGCCGGCGCCGATGGCGATTCAGGGGCCGCTGCAGCCGGCGTCGGCGCAACGGGTGTCGAGTCCGCCATCGCGGCGTCGGAATTGCCGCTACCCTACCCACTCTAAGCGTCGCGCCACTCGCGGCCGCGCTGCGCGGGGTTATAGGTCGATGCTCTCGACCGACTCAGCGCGCAATGTCTCGCCAAGGAAAGCACTGCCGACGCGCGCAAAACGTGCGGCACCATCGGTTGCCAGCCATCTAACCTTGCCGCTCACGCCTGCCGCGCCCGCCGCGCCGCCCAGTTCCTCGAGCACGGCGGCCGCGGTGGTCGCGGCCGAGTCGACAATGGCCACCTGCCGTGGCAACACCGCGCGTATGGCTGCCGCCAGCGCGGGGAAATGCGTGCATCCCAGCACCAGGGTGTCGGGCGCCCCAGCTTGCGCGAAAATTGGCTCCAGGTAACGGCGTGCAACCAACTCCGCAATGGGGCCCTCGGTCCAACCTTCCTCCGCCAGCGAAACGAACAAGGAACAGGCCAGGGAGGTGACACGCGCGCAGGGGTTCAAGCGCTGAATGGCCATTTGATAGGCACCGCCGGCGGTCGTGCCTTCGGTGGCAATCACGGCTATATGTTGCGAGACGGAGGCGGCTACGGCGGCTCTGGCGCCCGGCTCGATCACGCCGATGACCGGCATGCTGGGATGATGCAGGCGCAGTGCATCGAGCGCGGCAGCAGATGCCGTATTGCACGCCACCACCAGCAGGCGAACGCCTCGCTGAATCAATGCATCCGCGCACTGCAAGGAATAACGCGCGACGCTTGCCGCACTCTTGGTGCCGTAGGGCAGCCGCGCCGTGTCACCCAGGTAAATGAAATTCTCGGCGGGGCTGACCGAACGCAAGGCCCGCAATACCGTCAAACCGCCAACGCCGGAATCGAATACGCCGATCGGACCGATCGAGCTATGCCGCGTCAAGTCTCGGGCCGCAGGTGCGGGAACAGCAGCACATCGCGAATCGAAGGGGAATTGGTGTACAGCATCACCAAGCGATCGACGCCGAGCCCAAGTCCCGCCGTCGGCGGCATGCCGTACTCCAGGGCGCGCACATAATCCGCATCGTAATACATGGCCTCCTCGTCGCCGGCGTCCTTGCGCTGCACCTGCTCTTTGAAGCGCTGCGCCTGGTCCTCGGCGTCGTTGAGTTCCGAGAATCCATTGGCAAGCTCGCGGCCGCCGACGAAGAACTCAAAGCGATCCGTGATGAAGGGATCGGCATCGTTGCGCCGCGACAGCGGCGACACTTCGGCGGGATACGCATAGGCGAAAGTCGGCTGCACCAGAGTGTGTTCGCCGGTTCGCTCGAATATCTCGATTTGCAATTTGCCGGGGCCGTCCGTGGCCTTGTAGGGAATTTTCATCTGCTCGCAGACTCGGTGCAAATACGACACGTCACGCAGCGACATGGGATCGAGATCGGAATTGTTCGCCAGAATGATGTCCTCGATGGACCTGCGCGCGAAACTCTGCGATAGATC
>JANYIY010000230.1 GCA_025358615.1 Gammaproteobacteria bacterium
GAAGCTCACGGGGCTCAAAGTTCTCGTGATCGACGACAGCAAGACCATCCGCAGGACCGCCGAGACTCTCCTGACCAAGGAGGGCTGCGAAGTGTTCACTGCGGTCGACGGATTCGACGCGCTTTCCAAGATCGCGGATCATCAGCCCGATATCGTGTTCGTGGACATCATGATGCCGCGCCTCGACGGCTACCAGACCTGCTCGCTGATCAAACACAACAAGGTTTTCAAGCAGATACCGGTCATCATGTTGTCCAGCAAGGATGGACTGTTCGATCGAGCCCGTGGACGTATCGTGGGCTCGGAGCATTATTTGACGAAGCCCTTCACCAAAGACGAATTGCTGGGCGCGATCGAAGCTCACGTCGGCAAATGACGGAGAACCTAAGAATGGCATTGATTCTCATTGTTGACGACTCACCCACCGAGGTATTCGTCATGCAGAAGGCCCTGGAGAAACATGGCTTCAAGACGGCCGCCGCCGAAAACGGCGAGGAGGGCGTGCGCAAGGCCAAGGCCATGAAGCCGGACCTCATCTTCATGGACATCGTCATGCCCGGTGTGAACGGCTATCAGGCCACCCGGATGCTCATCAACGACCCTGAAACCAGTTTGATCCCCATCATCATGGTGACCACCAAGGGTCAGGAGACCGATCGGGTATGGGGGCTGCGTCAAGGCGCCGTGGATTATCTGGTCAAACCCGTATCGGCGCAGGCACTGGTCGAGAAGGCGCAGGCCGCGCTGGCCGTATGACGAGCACGACCAGCGGGTCGGAAACCAGCTTGCGCAGCTTGCGCGACCGGCCGTTCGAATTACTCAAGGAACTGGAAAAGCGCAGCCGCGCAGTGACGGCCGGCACCGTTGCGCAGGCCAGCGTCGGCCCAGAATGGGTGGGCGTCGCTTTTCGCATGGGCGGTGAGACATTTCTGGTGGCTCGGGAGGAGACGCGTGAGGTGATGGGTTATCCCGCGGCGGTGACACGGATCCCGGGCGCGAAGAACTGGGTGAAGGGGCTGGCGAATGTTCGCGGACAGCTTATGCCCATGCTCGACCTGCGGCAGTTTCTCGGCAGCGGGGCGACCGCTGCGGGGCGTAACACCCGCGTCGTGGTGGTCAACCATCGGGAAATTCCGGCCGGTCTCATGGTGGACGAGGTGTTGGGGTTTCGGCGTTTCGCCGAAGCGGAATTCGACGCCGAAGCACCTCCGACGGTGATTCGTTGCGATAGTTATCTTGCCGGTGCCTTCCGCCGCGGCGGCGAAGTCTGGCCGGTGTTGAGTTTGAAGAGTTTGGTGGAGAGCCAGAGCTTTTTACAGGCCGCCAGCTGAAGCTGCGGCGGAATCAGAGATGAACGAAAAGAATCCAGTTGCGAATTTCCTGCCGATGCTGGCGGTGCTCATCGTGCTCTGCTTGGGCGCCGCCGCCGGGCTGACTCTGCTCACGCACAATGCCGCGCCGGTCGCCGCGCCGGCCGAACAATTATCTTTGGTGGTGCAGCGCATGCCGTTCGAGGCGCAGAACGCGCTGCGCGGTGAAGCGAGCGCCTTCGATGCCCTTGCCAAGAGCGCAGCGCGCTTGAAGAATCTGCGCAGCGTGGTGCCGCAAACGGGCGTGTCCAGTGCAAGCGATGCGCTGTGGGACAAACTGACCGACGGGGTCGCGACGGTGGGCGAGGCCCGAGCTTCGGTCGAGGCCATTCAAGTGGCGAACCAAGAGGCGCGCGAATCCGGTCCCAAGCTGCTGTCCGAACTGGGAGATCTCGCGAGCGCGGTCGGTGCCCAGAAGCTCGACGGCATGAGCCGCTATCTGGAGCGCTTCGAACTCATGGTGCAGCGGATTCAGCAAGACCTGAACGGTCTCGCCTCGGGCGTGAGCGACGCCGCACCGGCCGCACAGCGGCTTGCGGATAGTTTGGAATTCCTCGGCCAAGTCATGCGCGGACTGTCCGGTGAAGAATCCGGATTGGCGCTGGCCAAGGTGACAGGCGCGGACGCCGAACAGCGATTGAAGACTGTGGTCACGCGCAATCAGCAATACGGTAGCAGCGTGCGCAAGGCCATCGGCGCGGCCCAGGCGCTATCCCGGGGGCAGGCGGCGGCCCGCACGCTGCCGGCCCTGGCCAGCGGGCTGTCGGCCGAGTTGGCCGATGCGCCAGCGGCGCGAGCCGATTCCGGCGCGGGTTACAAGCCCTGGATACTCTCCTTGTTGGGCCTTGCCGCGCTGCTGACGGCGGCGCTCGCCTGGACGTTCTTGAAATCGGTCAACGTGCGGCGCAGCAGCGAGGTACGGGTGCGCGAGAACGAGCGCAATCAAGAAGCCATCATGCGGCTGCTCGATGAGCTCTCAAGTCTGGCGGACGGTGATCTGACGGTGCAGGCCACAGTGACCGAAGACATTACCGGAGCGATTGCCGACTCGATCAACTACGCCATCGAGGCTTTGCGAGAGCTCGTCACGACCATCAATGACAGCGCCATTCAGCTGGAGGGCGCGACCAAGCAAACTCAAGGAGCTGCCGCGCACATGGCCAAGGCCAGCAGCGCGCAGTCGCGGCAAATATCCGCCGCCAGCGAATCCATGGCCGATATGGCGGCCTCGATCGAAGAGGTCTCCGGAAACTCCGAACGGTGCTCCGACGTTGCCAGGCACTCGGTCGACATCGCTCATAAGGGCGGTGATGCCGTGCGGCGAACCATCGACGGCATGAATGCGATTCGCGAGACCATTCAGGAGACCAGCAAGCGCATCAAGCGCCTCGGCGAGAGCTCACAGGAAATCGGCAACATCGTCGAATTGATAAACGACATCGCCGAGCAGACCAATATTCTGGCGCTAAACGCCTCGATTCAGGCCTCGATGGCAGGTGAAGCCGGTCGCGGCTTCGCGGTAGTGGCCGACGAAGTACAGCGGCTGGCGGAGCGCGCGGCGAATGCCACCAAGCAGATTGAAGTGCTGGTGCGGACCATCCAAACCGACACCAATGAGGCGGTGGTGTCCATGGAACGCAGCACCACGGATGTGGTCGGCGGCGCTTTACTTGCCGAAAATGCCGGTGCGGCGCTCGAGGAAATCGAGCAGGTATCCAATCAAATCGCGAGCCTGGTGCAGAATATTTCAGCCAGTGCGCGACAGCAGGCGGTCGCGTCCGGGAACATCTCGAAGAACATGCAAGTGGTGCGCGAGATTTCCTCGCAGACGGCCGCAGGCTCGACGTCGACGTCGACGTCGATTGCCAAGCTGGCCGCGCTGTCGGCGCAGCTGCGCAAGTCCGTGGCAGGGTTCCGTCTGCCCGATTACGGCGGCGGCACCACCACCGTCGGCGGTAGTTCGTCGCCGCGTTTGCCGACTGTGAGCCAACCCGTGAGCCCGGTCAGCAACGGGGCGGACGCACATGGCGCAGGCACAAACGGTACGGGCGCTGCGGCCGCCGCGGGCACAAGCAGCAGCGCGGGTGCGGGCGGCGGACCGGCCAACAACTTGAGCGCAGGCAGTTCCGGAAAGATGCGCAAGGCTAGCGGCCTGCGCGCCTGACGAGTAAAGACGATTCCGGCATGACCGACATTAGCTCCCAAACCTTGCACATTGTCGCCAAAGAGCTGGCGACGACCTTAAATGATGCGCGCGCGTCTCTCGAAGGCTATGCCGAGCGCTCGGACCAGCGGGTATTGCTCGAGAAGTGCGCCGACCAACTGCATTCCGCCCACGGGGTACTGCGCCTGGTTGAGGTGTACGGGGCGGCGCTGCTCGCGGAGGAAATGGAGCACGTCACCCGCTATCTGCTGAGTTCGGACAACGATCAGAAACGGCAAGTCGACGGCCTGGACGCATTGATGCGTGCCATGGTGCAGTTGCCGACGTACCTTGAGCGGGTATTGTCGGGCGGCCGGGATCTGGCCTTGGTGCTTCTGCCTCTGCTCAACGATTTGCGCTCGGTGCGCGGCAGCCCCCTGTTGTCCGAGGGAACGCTGTTATTGCTCAATCTGAAATCCGATCAGCCCGCCCAGCCGCAATCGCAGAGGCAGGGCGAGCAGCCGATTTCCGTGGCGCAATGGGCGAGACGGCTGCGGCCACGCTTCCAGATCGGTCTATTGGGGTACATACGCGGCGAGCGCACCGTGCAGAATCTGGAGATTCTGGCGAAGGTGGCCGAGAAGCTCGAGCAGGTGGCCACGACCCAACCGGTATTTCAATTATGGTGGGTGGTCGGAGCCATCCTCGAGGCAGTGCGCGCGAACGGCTTGGAAGGCAGCGCCACGCTGAAGCGCCTGCTGGGTCAGGCAGACCGACAAATCAAGACCCTGTATGAACTTGGCGAGGGGCGCTATTGCGAGGACCCGCCGGTCGACCTGCTGAATAACCTGCTGTACTACGTCGCGCGGGCATCAAGCGTCGGCGGGCGCATTGCCGCGGTGCGCGCCTCGTTCAAGCTCTCCGAGCTGTTGCCGGTCGACGATTCCATCGAACATGAGCGCGAAAGCCTGTCCGCGCCCAGCGTCAAGTTGATGCGCACCGTCGCCGCCGCCATCAAGGAGGATCTCTCCAAGGTTAAGGACGTGCTCGATATATTCGTGCGTCGCGGCGGCGGCCGCAGCGACGAGCTTGCGCCGCAGCTGGAGCTGCTGAAGAAGATCAGCGATACCTTGGGTGTGCTGGGCTTAGGCGAGTTGCGCCAGCGGGTGCAAGAGGAGATCGCCGAACTGGCGAGCATCGTGAGCGACGGCAAGGCACCGCCCGAAGAGTCGCTGATTAAGGTGGCCGGCGTGCTGCTGTCGGTCGAAGACAGCCTCGACGATCAGCTGGTACGCCTGATCCTGCCCACCGTTCCCGATGCCGCGCGCACCGATTTGCCGCCCGATCAGGATCTCGAGTTCAGATTGGTCAGCGAGGCGGTGCTGCGCGAATGCATCGTCAACCTGGCGCGCATCAAGGAGGCCGTTACCGTCGCCGTGCAGAAGCCCGGAGAATTTGCGACGCAGGGGCTCGACAATGTACCGCAGCTGTTGCGTGGCATCACCGCCGGATTGCTGATGCTGGGCAAGGGGCGGGCGGTGGAACTGATGGACGCGATCGGGGGGCAGGTGCGCAAGCTGATCGAGCCCGGCGCGCCCGCGCCTGACTCCATCCGTTTGGAGAGGGTGGCCGATGCCATCGTCAGCATCGAGTACTACATGGAAACGCTGCAAAGCGGGCGCAACGATCCCTGGTACATGCTGGATAACGCCGAGATGTGCCTCAAGACACTGGCGGACCAGGCTCCCTCGCGAGTCCCGAATATCAGCATCTCGGCCAGCGAAGTCGCCAAGACGGTCAAGCTCGATCCAACCGAAACAGTCGCTCTGGATCGCAGCAAACGCGCACACGCGGCAACTCATCCGTTGATCGCAGTGCCCGAGCCGGAACCGGTCGATCCGCAGTTCGTCGAACTGTTCATCGAGGAAGCCAAGGAAGAGATCGCTTCGATCCAGAGCAGCTTCCCGCAATGGGATCAAAATCCCATGGACTTGGAAGCGCTCGCGCTGATGCGCCGCAGCTTTCACACATTGAAGGGCAGCGGCCGCATGGTCGGGGCCCGCGCGATCGCCGAGTTTGGCTGGTCGATCGAGAATCTGGTGAATCGGATCATGGACAAGACGCTGTCGCGCACCCCCGGAATGATGGCGCTGCTGCGCAGCGCAGTCGCGGCTCTGCCGCAGTTGGTGGAACAGCTGGAGACGGGCCGGCAAATACCCGTGCCGGTCGAGTCCCTGATGGCCCGCGCGTTTGCGTACGCGGACGGGCGTGACGCCGAACAAGCCACCGGCGTCCTGGCGCCCGTGGACCGTGCTACGGGTACCGCACCGGTGCTGACCGATGCCGCGGCGGCCGTTGCCGCGGCGCAGGCTGGCGCGTTGGTCGCGACGCCCGCCGGCAGCGCGGCGCCTGCCGTCGTCGTCGCCCAGGCCCCCGCCCCGGGCGTATCGATGCCGCCGACCATGGATCCCATGCTGCATGACATCTACAGCAAGGAGACATCGAGCCACCTGGGGGAGATTCGTGAGTACTTGCGCAAGCGCGCCGACCAGCCGGCACCGCATGAATTGCCGGAGACGGTGTACCGCGCCATTCATACCCTGAGTGGCAGCTCGAAGATGGCCGAGGCGCGGCACGGGATCCGCATCACCGAACCTCTGAATCAGGTGATGCGTAAGGTTTTCGACAGCGGGCACGGCCTGTCCGACATGGGGCTTGCGGCCTTGGACGAAGCGGTGCGCGCCATCGACAATGTGGTCTCGCATATCAACGAGTCCACTGCGTTTTTCTCGGAGCAGCCGTTGTTACTGGCTCGGCTGCACAGCGTCGAGGCCGAGATCGATGCCGCCATTGCCCGCGACGCCGCCGACGCCATCGACATCAGCGCGTCGGCCATGCTGCCGGCGATCGCAGAGCCGGCAGCCGAGGAGTTCGATCACGAGATCGCCAACATCTACAGCGAAGAAGCGACTGAGTTGCTGGAGGCGGCGGAAGTTTCGTTGACCGCCTGGAACCGTGATCGCAGTGACAAGGAACGAGTTGCGGAGCTGCAGCGTCAATTGCATACGCTCAAGGGCGGCGCCCGCATGGCAGGCATCAGCGCCATGGGCGACTTGAGTCATGAGCTCGAGACGTTGGTTCTGCAGATCGACAGCGGCGCCGTGGCCGGCGACGATCATGCCTACGCCGTCATGCAGGCCAGTCTCGATGAACTCGCGCGCATGCGCGATGTGGTTGGTACCGGTACAGTGCCGGCCGGCGCATTCGCGCTGATATCACAAATTAGAGATTTGGCGAACCCCGCAGATGCTCGGGCACGCACCGACGCTGCGCCAAGCGTTGCGGCCGTCGCGCCGATCGTCGCGCCGTCGATGGCTGCGCCGCCGATGGCCGCCCCGGCGAGCGAGGCTCCGCCGCTCGAGACGGCCCAGCCGCCAGCCGTTGAGCCGGTGGTACCCCTCGTGACTGCGGCGGCGCCGGTAACGGTTGTGCCGTCGCCGGCTGATGTGCCGCAGGATGTCGCGGCGCCGGCGGCTGC
>JANYIY010000356.1 GCA_025358615.1 Gammaproteobacteria bacterium
GGCGACTACCAAGCGGTCCGCGACGGCCGAAGCGCGGGTGCGCTTCCCACCGGCCGCCGCCGCCGCTTTGCGTGACAGCGGCTTGCGTTCGCCCAAGGGGCCGGTGTTCGACACCGCGATCGTTGCCGGAGTCATGGGCGCAAAACGCACTCACGAACTGATTCCGTTCTGTCACCCGCTGGCGATGGAGAACTGCCGCATCACCATCGAATTCGAAGGCGACACGGCAGTGATTCATTGCGCTGTCAGCGTTCATCATAAGACAGGTGTTGAAATGGAAGCGCTCACCGGCGCGAGCGTCGCCGCGCTGACCATTTACGACATGTGCAAGGCGCTTTCGCATGAGATTGTCATCAGCGACGTGCGGCTGCTGGCGAAACACGGCGGCAGAAGCAGTTATGCTCTGAAGGCGCCGCCTTGAACTCCGTCGCCACAGACCCCGTGGCTGCCCCAATCGGGGCAGCTCCGGTGTACGGGCTTGTTCTCGCCGGCGGTTCCAGCTCGCGCATGCAGCGGGACAAGGCCGCGCTCGAGTACCGGGGCAAGACGCAACTGGATCGAACCTTTGAATTGGTAAGCCGCTATGTCTCTCAAGTCTTCGTCTCGGTCCGCGCCGGCCAGACCACAGAACCGACTCGGGCGCATCGACCCATGATTGTGGATTCAGTCGCCGGCGAGGGTCCCATTGTCGGAATCCGCTCGGCGCTTGCCGCACAACCACACACGGCCTGGTTGGTGCTCGCCTGCGACTTGCCGTTCATGTCGGACGCAGCACTGTCGCAGCTCTTGCGCGAACGCGACGCGGGCGGCTTGGCCACGGCATTTCGCAGCGCTTACGACAAGTTGCCCGAGCCGCTGTGCACCATTTGGGAGCCCGCCGCGGCGGCGGCACTCGCTGCCTATCAACACGGCGGCGGCAATTGCCCAAGGAAGTTTCTCATTCGCCATGCCGTACCGCTGCTCGATCCGATCGACGAGCGCGCGCTCGACAATGTCAACACGCCCGAAGAGTATGCGCAGGCTCTGGCAACCCTGGGCGCCGCCAAGTAATTCAATGTCATGCAATTGAAAATTCATTACTACGCACTGATGCGCGAGCAAGCCGGCCGCTCCGAGGAAACTCTGGAGACCTTCGCCGCTACGCCCGAGGACTTGTACGGCGAGTTGACCGCTCGCTATGGCTTTACGCTGGCCCGTGAACAGCTGAAAGTGGCGGTCAACAGCGAATTCAGCGACTGGGCCCGCCCGCTTAGCTCAGGCGACGCCGTCGTCTTCATTCCTCCGGTGGCGGGCGGCTGATGCGCTTTCGATTTACTCAATTCGCCGTTGATACCTACAGCGCACGGCGCGAGTTGCTCGACTTGGGCGCCGGCGGCTACGTCAGCTTCGAGGGTTGGGTGCGTGATAACAATGAGGGGCTCGAGGTCACCCGGCTGGAATACGAAGCCTTCCAGGAACTTGGCGTAAAGGAAGGCGAGCGCATTATTGGCGATGCCCTGCAACGCTTCCCGATAAAGCACGCACTATGCATTCATCGCGTGGGCTCGCTGGAGTTGAGCGATATGGCCGTGTGGGTCGGAGTCAGTTCTGCGCACCGCGGCGAAGCCTTCGATGCCTGCCATTTCATAATCGACGAAGTGAAACATCGCGTGCCGATCTGGAAAAAAGAACATTACCGCAACGGTGATTCCGGCTGGGTGAACTGCGAGCGCTGCGCCGGAGCGCCCGTGCACGCTCACGAACACGCGTAAGCGTAGCTGCAATGCAGCCCGACTATTCACGACAGATATTGCTCAAGGACATCGGCGCACTGGGTCAAGCGGCGCTGGCGCAGGCGCGCGTCTTGGTCGTTGGCGCCGGCGGCCTCGGCAGTCCGGTGCTACAGTATCTGGCCGGCGCCGGCGTGGGCTGCCTCGGAATAGTAGACTCGGACACGCTCGACGCCAGCAATTTACATCGTCAACCCATCTACGCGCTGGCGCAGGCAGGTCTGCCTAAGGCAGCACTGGCAGAGGCCGCCGTCAAGCGCATCAACCCGACCGTGCGAGTCGAGGCGCATGCCCTGCGGCTCGATGCCGATAACGCCCTTGCGCTGATCCGCGGCTACGACGTGGTCGTCGATTGCAGCGACAATTTTCGCACCAAGTACTTGATCAATGACGCCGCAGTGCTCGCGCATCGGCCGGCGGTATTCGCCAGTGTCTATCAATACGAAGGCCAGTTGCAGGTCTACAAACCGGTCCCTCGCCACGCCTGCCTGCGCTGCCTTTGGCCCGACGCTATCGCCGACGGCGTGGTCGGCAACTGTGCCGAGGCCGGGGTGCTGGGTCCGGTACCAGGGACTTTCGGCGCTCTGCAGGCCCTGCTGACCCTGAAGATTCTGTTGCAACTTCCCGGACAGCTCGACGGCGAACTTTTGCTGTTGGATTTCGTGAATTTCTCCAATCTCAAGATCAAGGCGCCGCGACGGGCCGAGTGTCACGCACCCGACTGCGCGCACATTCGCGAAATCGCGGCCGAAGACTCGGACATCGAGATCGTGCTTCGCTCGCTTGCCGACGCGGCGCAGCGCGGCCTCGACGTCATCGATATCCGTAGCATCGAGGAATTTGCAGAGCGCCCCACCCCCCTGAGGCATATTCCCATGCCCGTTCTGCTGGCGAGCCCGGGTGTGATCCGCGCCGGACGCGAGTATCTGTTGGTGTGCGCCTCGGGCAGGCGCAGCTTGGCCGCGGCGAGGGAGCTGCGCAGACGTGGACATGCGGTTCGCTCGCTGGCAGGCGGCCTACAGAATCTGGAGATCTGATACTTGTACTTTCAAAGCAAATTACCGGATGTCGGCACCACTATTTTCACGGTGATGTCGCGCCGCGCCTTGGAGGAAGGCGCGCTGAACATCGGCCAGGGATTCCCGGACTATCCGATCGATG
>JANYIY010000392.1 GCA_025358615.1 Gammaproteobacteria bacterium
CTTCGATGCGCGCTGCATTCCATCGGTAGCCTACACCGACCCGGAAATAGCCTGGGCGGGGATCAACGAAACCGATGCCAAGGCACAGGGGATCGAGTACGGCAAGGGAACATTTCCCTGGGCCGCCAGCGGCCGCGCCCTGGCTCTGAATCGGGACGAGGGCTTCACCAAGATCCTGTTCGACAAGCAGACCCACCGAATCATAGGCGCAGGAATCGTCGGCACCAGCGCCGGCGACCTCATTGCCGAGGTGGCCTTGGCAATTGAAATGGGCGCCGACGCGGCGGACATCGGATTGACCATTCACGCTCATCCGACACTTTCGGAGACCGTTGCGTTTGCGGCCGAGGCCTTCGAGGGTACATTGACGGACTTGTACATTCCCAAGCGCTGAGGATTCTATGCAAACCTCTTCCCACACGGTTATCGCGTTGCTTCTCACCTTGGGTTTCGCGGTCACGGCCAAACCGGCACTTGCCGACGATGGCTGCGTCGATTTCAAGTGGGACGTGAGCAAGGAACGCGCGCTATTCGCCGGTCCTGCGTCCGCGGTGAACGCCGGGACAGATGCAAAGTCCGCTCCCGTCATCGTACCGAACCGCTTGTACAAGCTGCGCCTCACGCCGCAGGAGCAAGTGGCATTCCCAGTACCTCCCGCAAAGAAGGCGGCTGAGGGGGCGTTCGCCGGCTTGGCGACCCTGAATATTTCGGCCGCTGGTGCGTACCGCATTTCAATTGACCTGCCGGTTTGGATTGATGTAGTGGCGAGCGGCGCCCTGTTGGCGGCCAAAGACTTCGAAGGCCAGCGCAATTGCAGCGCACCGCATAAGATCGTGGAGTTCGCCTTGAACGGCGCGCGACCCTTCGTTCTGCAATTCAGCAAGGGCGTGAGTGAACAGATCCTGCTGACGATCACCCCGACACCGGCACGAAAACTGTAAGCGGCACGGAGCAATATGGGTAGCGGCCTGAGCGTGCGATTTCGCGTCGATTTTGGCGCTGGCTGTTCCGTCGGCATCGGCAAGATCGAACTTTTAGAGGGAATAGCGCGCTCCGGTTCCCTCTCACAAGCGGCCCGTGGCATGCGCATGAGTTACCGCCGAGCGTGGCTGCTGCTGGAGGATATGAACCAGAGTTTCGAGCAGCCCGTGGCGCACGCCAGCGTCGGCGGCCGGGGCGGCGGAGGGGTGGTACTAACCGCGTTTGGCCTGAGCTTGGTGGCGGGATATCGCCGCTTGGAAACCAGCCTTCAACCTCTCGTCGGTGATTGCCTGCAGGACATCGCCGCGCACATCAAGGCGGGCAGCTCCAAGCGCACCGTCAAGTCCGCGTCCATCAAACGGAAAACCAAATCCGGCGCCTGACGTGGCAGCGCCTTACGGCGCGGCAGCACAACTTTTGATGAACGATGTCTTCGCGTGGCCCACCAGCTTCTGCGCTTTAGCATCTTTGAGGCAGGCGGTGCGTTTGGCATGTTTCGCTGCCGCATCGGCGGAGGATGCGGGCGAGGTGGCCGGCATACCGGCAGCCGGCGTACCTGCGGCCGGTGCCCCCGCAATTGCAGGGGTAATCGGCAATACGCAGAGGCACAACGCGGCGGCCAGGGTTAAAGATCTCTTGCTCATAGCAGTGAGAATAGCGCCGACCGGCGAGAGTACCGATGAAGCGCGGATGAAGCTTGCTTAACGTTTGTCCGCGCCCAGGTGGCCGCGAGCGAGTGCCAAGTAGTAGCTTTCATCAGGTGGCTGGCCGGCGCGCTGTGCCTGCCACAGAGTCTCGCCCAGTGCTTCCATCAATGCATGTTCGGCGCGGTGCAAGTCTCCGTACCGGGCTTGCAACAAACGGTGCAGCTCACGCACCCCCGGTGGCCGGTCGATGGACACCTGGTCGCGCACAGCCAGATGCAGGCCCATATGTAAAAATGGATTTTCGACCTCGCCGGTCCCGCTCGACTCAAAGGCAAGCGCGGCTTCGGCATCGGCGACTATGGCGTGATATTCGGGATGCACTCCGACGACATCGCTGATCATGGCTTCGAGCGGCGTGAGCGGTGTCCGTGCCAGGTGCTTGCGCCACGCCTCTAAATAGGAGCGGCGCAATTCGTCGCGGCTATGGGAATCAAACGCGGGCATGAGTTTTATGACGATACTCGCACAGGTCGGCGATGTTACAGGTGGGGCAGGCCGGATTGCGGGCCATGCAAACGTAGCGGCCGTGCAAAATCAGCCAGTGATGAGCATCGTGTAAGAATTCGGCGGGCACGAATTTCAAAAGCTTATCCTCCACCACCCGCACCGTCTTCCCTATGCCTAAGCCGGTGCGATTGGCGACCCGGAATATATGAGTATCCACTGCGATAGTCGCCTCGCCGAAGGCGGTATTCAAGATGACGTTGGCGGTCTTTCGACCGACCCCCGGCAGGGCCTCGAGTTCCTCGCGCGACGCCGGCACTGCGCCGCCGTGCCGCTCCAGCAAGAGGCGGCAGGTGGCGATAATGTTATTCGCCTTGCTGTTGTACAGCCCGATGGACTTGATATAGGTCGATAGTTCGGCGACTCCCAGAGCAAGGATGCCCGCGGGGGTGTTTGCGGCACGAAACAATCCGGCGGTCGCCTTGTTCACGCTCTTATCGGTGGCCTGCGCGGAAAGGATCACGGCGACCAGAAGTTCGAACGGAGATTGGTAGTTCAATTCGGCGCGCGGCGCCGGATTCGCCGCGCGCAGCCGCGCGAATATCGCGCGCCGCTTGGCCTCGTTCATGGGTCGGCCACGCGGCGCGGCGCAGCAGCTTTCTTTGCGTCGAGCGCACGCTGTCGCTCCAGAGCCAAAGATCTGAGCCGTGCGCGGTGTGCATCGAATCGTGTGCGGTTCATCATCGGTTGGTTCGCCGCAGGCGCGGGGCTTGGCCGCATCTCGATGCAATCCACCGGGCAGGGCGGCAGGCACAACTCGCAGCCCGTACAGCGATCGATGAGCACGGTGTGCAGGTATTTTGCGGCACCCACAATGGCATCCACTGGGCAGGGTGCGAGGCAACGTGCGCAGCCGATACAGCGAGCTTCATCGATCCAGGCGACGCGCGGCGGGCCTTCCACGCCGTTAGTCGGATTCATTGTACGAATTGGCTGATCGAGGAGGTTGGCGAGCGCAGCGATGGTCGCGCTGCCGCCCGGCGGACATTGATTGATCTGCGCTTCGCCGTCCGCTATCGCTTGCGCATAGGGCTGACATCCGGCATACCCGCAGCGCGTGCACTGGGTCTGCGGCAGCAGCGCATCGATGCGCGTCACGACCTCAGGCGCGATCCCGTCAATCATGTCACTTGATGCGCATGCCGGGCGCCGCGCCGGCATCGGGCGATAACACGAAGATGTCCTTGCCGCCGGGCCCGGCGGCCAACATCATCCCTTCGGATACGCCGAAGCGCATTTTTCGCGGCTCTAAATTCGCCACGACCACGATCAGCCGGCCCAGCAACGCGGCTGGCTCATAGGCCGCCCGCATGCCCGCGAAAACATCGCGCTCACCGAGCTCGCCCACATCGAGACGCAATTTCAACAGCTTGTCCGCTCCTTCCACCAGCGAGGCGTTCAGCACCTTGGCCACCCGCAGGTCGACGCGCAGAAAATCATCGATGGAAATCATATTGCCCTCTACGGCGGCCGCTGCGGCCAGGCTGGCGGCATCCGAGGCGCCGCCCGACGCGGCGATCCGCTTTGGCGGCGCCGCGGCAGTTGATGCGGGCGCAGCGGCGGCAAGGGAGCCGGCGGGTGCTGCCACTGCTTCCGGCTGTACCAGGCGCGCCACGGCCTTGGGGTCGAGGCGTGTCGCCAGCGGCTCGTAGGGATGAATCACGCTGCCGAGCAAGGGAGTCGCGGCGCTCGCCCAGTCCCAATTCGATTCCTGGAAGAAGCGCCGCGCCCGGACCGCCATATCCGGCAGTACCGGCTGCAGGTAAATCATCAGTGCTCGAAAAAGGTTCAACCCCTGGGTGCAAACGTCCCGCACCTGCGCGGCATTATCGGGATTCTTGGCGAGCGTCCAGGGCTTGTGCAAATCTATGTATTGGTTGGCGCGGTCGGCGAGTGCCATGATGTCGCGAATCGCGCCCGCCGTATCGAGACTCTCGTAGGCCGCGGCAATGCCGTCACCGGCAGCGGCAAAAGTGGCGTAAAGCGCAGGGTCCGGTAGCTCCTTGCTCAAGGTCGACGCAGCATTCTTAGTAATGAATCCGGCGCAGCGGCTGGCAATGTTGACCAGCTTGCCGACGATGTCTGAATTCAGACGCGTGCTGAACTCCTCCAGATTCATGTCGATGTCGTCAATACCCGAGCTCAACTTGGCAGCGAAATAGTAGCGCAAATATTCCGGTGAAAAACTCTCCAAGTAGCGGCGCGCGGTAATAAAGGTGCCGCGCGACTTGGACATTTTCTGACCGTTGATGGTCACAAAACCGTGCGCGTGCACGGCGGTGGGACGGCGCATACCCGCGCCCTGCAAAACCGCGGGCCAGAACAGGGTGTGAAAATACAAAATGTCCTTGCCGATGAAGTGATGCATTTCGGCGCTCGAATCGACGGCGAGAAAATCCTCGAATTTCAAGCCGACCCGGTTGCACAACTGAGTGAAACTAGCCAAGTAGCCGATGGGCGCGTCGAACCACACATAGAAGTACTTTCCCGGCGCGTCAGGTATTTCGAAGCCGAAGTAGGGGGCATCGCGCGAGATGTCCCAATCGCGCAAGCCCTGGGTAAACCACTCGTCCAGCTTGCGGGCGACGCTCTCTTGAGTGGCGCCGCTGCGCACCCAAGTGCTCAGGGGCTTCTCGAAGGCGCTCAGCTTGAAGAAATAGTGTTCCGACTCGCGCCACACGGGAGCCGTGCCGGTGACCACGGAGATGGGGTCCTTGAGGTCGGCGGGCGTGTACGTCGAGCCGCAGTTCTCGCAAGAATCCCCGTATTGATCGGCCGTGCCGCACACCGGGCAAATGCCTTTCACATAGCGGTCCGGCAGGAACATCTTTGCCTTCTCGTCGTAGGCCTGACGCACGCTACGCCTGTCGATATAGCCTGCTTCGCACAGCGCCAGATACATGCGATCGCAGATTGACTTGTTTTCCGCGGAATGCGTCGAGCCGAAATTATCCAGGCCGATCAGCATGTCTGCGAGATCCTGGCGATGCTCGACGTTGACGCGCGCGATCAGCTGTTCCGGCGTGACGCCTTCGGACTGTGCCTTGAGCATGATGGGCGTGCCGTGAGTGTCGTCCGCGCACACGTAGTAGCATTCGTGGCCGCGAAGCTTCTGGAATCGCACCCATATATCGGTTTGAATCGCTTCGAGAATGTGTCCCAAGTGCAGGGGGCCATTCGCGTAATAAAGCGCACTGGAGACAAGAATTCGGCGACGTTGGGTCATAGCAAATTATGCCATGCCTTGAGCACAACGGTGGGCCCGGCCGCCCGCGGCGATCCGCCTCCCCCGTTGCAGCCACGTTGCCGCTTAAGAAGCGTCGCGAAACGGTTCGAATCGGGACTTGTTGATGGCTTTTTTGAAGGCTTCCTTGCCGCTGATTTGCTTCGCATCCATCAGCGCTTGAATCGCCGTATCCATCAGCCGCATGCCCACCGCGGAACCGCTTTGCATGGCGTTTTCGAGCTGGTCCATCTTGCCTTGCCGGATGAGATTGGCGACGGCTGGCGTGTTGATCAGGATCTCGAGCGCCGCGACTCGGCCCTGTTTGTCCGCTTTGGGGATGAGTTGCTGCGACACGACGCCGCGCAGGCTGGTCGAGAGCATGGTGCGCACGTGGGGTTGCTTGTCTGCCGGGAACGCGTTCACCAAACGATCGACCGTGGCTGCGGCACCGTTGGTGTGCAGCGTGCCCATGACCAGAATGCCCATCTCGGCAGCGGTCACCGCAATACTCATGGTCTCGAGGTCGCGAAGCTCGCCCACCAGAATGACGTCGGGATCTTCGCGCAATGCCGACAACAACGCCGTCGAAAACGAAGTGGCGTGCACGCCGATCTCGCGCTGGCTGATCAGACAATTCTTGCGCAGATGCACGAACTCGATCGGATCTTCAATGGTGAGAATATGGCCCTTTTCGCGGGAGTTGATGTCATCGATCATCGCCGCAAGCGTGGTGGACTTGCCCGAGCCCGTCTTGCCCGTGACCAGGATTAAGCCACTGTTGATCCTGCACAGACCCATCACGGCTTCCGGCAGCTTGAGTTCCGCCGCCGATTTGGCCTTGGAGGGAATCGCCCGAAACACCGCGCCCATGCCGTTCAGCTGGCGCATGACGTTGACGCGAAATCGAGCGACATTGGGAATGGAGTAGGCGAAATCGGTCCCATCCTTGGCCTCGAAGCGCTCCACCGACAGCTTAGGCATGATTTCGTACAGGGTCGTCTTGACCATTTCGGCGGCCAGCGGCTCATTGCTCAAGGATTTCAGATCGCCGTACTGTCGTACGCGGGGAGGATCACCTGCCAGAAAGTGCAAATCCGATCCATTGCGTTCCAGCACCTGATTCAAATAAGTATCGATGGCTGGCACTTAAGATACTTCTCAAGTGTTCGCAGGTTCGGGTGCGGGTGCGCCCGCCATGTCGGTGACGAAGCGCTGGAACTGGCGCTTATCGGACGCATAGGCGTACGCGTGCTCAGGATCGACTTCCTTGGCGGCGATGGCGGCGAGCAGTGCCTGGTCCATCAATTGCATGCCGTATTCCTTGCCCATTTGCAGCTGGCTGGGAATCTGGTGCGACTGGTCGGTCATGATGAGCTTGCCGATGGCCTTGGTGAGGACCATGACTTCGCAAACGGCGCGGCGCGCACGTTGGTCGGGGCTCTTGATCAACACCTGGGTGATGACGGCGATCAGACTTTGCGACAGGAAGCTCTTGGTCTGCTCGCGCTCCTCGGTGGGAAGCGCATCGATGATACGGTCGATGGTCTTGGTGGCGCTGGTCGTGTGCAGGGTGCCGAGCACCAGATGCCCGGTCTCGGCCGCGGTCATCGCCATCGAAATGGTTTCCGCGTCGCGCAACTCGCCGACCAGAATCACATCGGGGTCCTCGCGCATGGCGGCACGAACGCCCTCGGCGAACGAGGGCAGGTGCGAGCCCAATTCGCGCTGAATCACCTGGCTGGTCTTGCTGCGGTGAACGAATTCGATCGGGTCTTCCAGGCTGATGATGTTGAGCGCGCGCGTCGAATTCAGATAATCGATCATGGCGGCCAGGGTGGTGGATTTGCCGGTGCCGGTGGAACCGGTGACCAGAATCATCCCCTGGTGATAGTCGCAGAGCTTGCGCACGATGGGCGGCAGCGCCAGTTGCTCGATGGTCGGCATCATGGTCGGAATAGAGCGAAACGCGGCGCCGATGCCGGTCTCTTTGCGGAAAACATTGACGCGGAAGCGCCCGCCCTCGGACGACACGTAGGAGAAGTCGATGTCATTGCCGTCGCGCAGGTGCTTGAGCTGATTCTGAGTCAGCACCTCGGTGATGTAGCCCTCGAGTTCAGCCTCACCCAAATCGCGAAACTTAATGGGCGTGAGATCGCCGTGCATGCGCAGCATGGGGGGGACTCCAACTGCTAGATGCAGGTCCGAGCAGCCCTGGGCCACTCCTAACTTCAGGAACGCGTCGATTCTTGCCATAATGCGTAAGGCTACCCGTTAGCACTTGGATTTTCGAGCGTTCGGGCCGAAATCAAGCCATAAACGTGAGGTCCGTCAACCGTTACAGGAATTTTTCGAGAGACAGGCGCAGTTCGTCCATGGTTTGCGACCGCTTGGCCTTGTCCAAGGACATGCATTTCATGACTAAGTTGTTCAATTCCAACGGCAAATCCTTGTTGATCTCGATGGGCGGGCGCGCCTTCCCCTGCACGTGCTGGTACATGACGGACATGTGATCGCCACGGGAATAAGGCGGCACACCGCTGAACATCTCGTACAGGATGACGCCCAAACTATAGATATCGGCACGCTCGTCGACCTTCTTGCCGAGAATCTGCTCCGGCGCCATGTACTTGGGCGATCCGATAACGTACCCGGTCTTGGTCAGCTGGGTGTCGCCTTGGGTTTGTGCTGCCGCGACGCCGAAATCCACGATTTTCAATAGTGCATCGTTGTCGATCAAGATATTGGCGGGCTTCAAGTCCCGATGCACGATACCGGCCTGGTGCGCCACCGCCATGCCGGTGGCGATGTCGATGCCGAATTTTACCGCGCGCTTCAGCTGCACCGGCTTTTCATTGACGATCTCCCCGCCCAGGGTGTGCGAGGGGAAGTACTCCATCGATATGGCGTAGTTGCCCTTGATGTATAGAAAATCGTAGATGCGGATGACGTTCTTGTGCGTGATCTTGCGGCTGTAGCGCAGTTCGTGCACGAAGCGCTTCATCATCTCCTCGTCCGCGGATACGTTGGCGTTCAAGAACTTGAGAATCAACCGCTCTTCGACCACGGTGTCTTCCATCAGCAATACCGTGCCGAACGCCCCCTTGCCGATCTTCTCGATGAACTTGTAGCGTCCCTCGATGATGTCGCCGGATTTCAAGGTGGCGATGTCGAGCTTGCCCGCCTGGATCTCGGCGTCCGCGACGACTTTGGCGATATCCTGATTGTCGATGAGCAGCGTCTTGGCCGGTTCCTGCATTTTTTCGGCACGCTGGTTCGCGGCCAGCTGCGTCGTCGAGAAACGATTGTCCAGTTCCGTGATGGCACGGGCGATCGCCTGACTGATGGTGGCGTCGGCGTTGCTCGCCACCGCCTGTAGCCGCGTCCGGATGGTGTCCGCGCGCCGCTCGTCCGCCAACTTGGCAAGCGCAGCAATCGCTTCCGCCTTGATTTCGTTTTCCTGCCTCGCGAGCATGGGGAGCAAGTACTCGATGCATTTTTGGTCGCCGATCTTGCCGATGGCGCGAATGACGGTTGGCATCGACTTCGGTTGGCCGTTGCTCAGCATTTCGACGAAACGGGGCAACGCCTTGGTGCTGCCGATCTCCGCAAGCGCATCCACGGCACGCTCGCTCACCCACCAATCCGTGTCCTTGGTGGCCTCGATCAACTGCGCCACCGCGCGTTCGTCCTTGGTCTGGTTGAGGATTTCAATGGCCGCGCGGCGGATATCCTGATTGTCGTCCTTGACGAGCGTAAGCACGGCGTCGACAACGCGCGGGCCTCCAATCTTGCCTAACGCGTCGGCGGCGCGGGTGCGTACCCACCAATCGCTGTCCGCAATGACTTCCAGCAGGTACTTGACCGATTTCGAAGTTCCGACCACGTTCAACACTTCTACGGCCGCGCGCCGCGCGTATTCGTTTTCGTCCTTGAGCACGTCGACCAAGTACTTGATGGTGTCTGGATGGTTGGCATGCACGACGACGTCGACCGCCTTGTTCTGCACCTCGATTTCCGGATCGCGCAGCATGTTGCAAAGGACCGCCATGTCGAACGGCCCGTCCATCCTGGACAGCGCCGACAGCGCAGCGGAGCGGATCAGCTTGCTGGTGTCTTTGAGCTGCTTCTGGACCGCCTGCTGCACTTTGGGTGCATTGAAGCGCGCCAGCACATTGATGATGTGCAGCCGCGCAATCGGATCTTTGCCTTCGATTCTGGCGATCAAATCGTCGATCGAGGACTCGTCGGCGATCTCGGCGATGACCTTGAATAGCCTGGCTCTTTCGTTAGGTTCCTGCGCATACGCGGCATTCAGCAATTCGCGCACCGTGTAACGGGTTTTCTGCGCCACTATGACATCGAGAATGGCCTGCCGCGGCATGTCGGGCTTGTTCAAGGCCTCGAGCAGCGCCGCCGGGGGATAGTTCTTACTCGAGGATAATGCCCAGGCGATTCCGGACATGGCCCGGCCGCCCGCTTCAGCCATGGTCTTGAGCACTTGCGGCAGCGATTTTGCGTCGATCAGACGCGACAGGGCTTCGACGTAGGCCAGGGTCTCTTTCTTCTCCGCCGTCGCGAGGGCCTCGACGATCGGCTCAATGGCGCTCGGCCCGAGGGCGACGAGTTTTTCCAATGCCTTTTGCGCCAGAGGGCTGCCTGGATTGCCGCTGGATTTAACCTCGGCGATGAGCCGGTCGGCACGGTAGTTGGCGAATAAACTCATTCGGTGCCTTCAAGTTGCACATCCCTCGGCAGCCATCCGTCATCACCGTAAGTTGTGGGGCTCACCGCGGTCTCGATTCACAACACCAGATTATGCCACACCGCACGTGCTTGTCCGCGTGCGGTACAATTACAAACCTTTATGAATCAAGATACCGCTGCGGAAACCAATATCCGCGAACACCTACGCACTTACGTCGATCCATATCTCGGCCAATCCCTGGGGGATGCCAAGAGTGTG
>JANYIY010000410.1 GCA_025358615.1 Gammaproteobacteria bacterium
TCTTGTGGGCGCCCTGTGCCGGCCCGATTCTTGGCTTGCTGCTCACGGGCGCGGCCATTTCTGGACCCAACCCGCGCACCACCTTATTGCTGTTCGTGTACGCGGCGGGCGCAGCCACCTCTCTGGCGATCGCCATCCTCGCCGGTGGCCGCGTTTTTGGGTTGCTGAAAAAGTCCCTCGGCGCCGGCGAATGGATCAGGCGCGCGTTGGGGGTTGCCGTGTTGTTTGCGGTGGCTGCCATCGCATTCGGCTGGGACAGCAGCGTTCTGACCCGCTGGTCGTTGGCCGGCACGAATCGACTCGAACAGTCGCTGATCGATGGCATCAAGCCGGACGCGCGTCCGGGCGCAAGCATGAGCATGACGGCGAATGGTTCGCTGGCCGCGAAGCCGGCTGGATTGCCTGTGGAGGGGGACATTCCCCCATTCAGCGGCGCCACTGCCTGGATCAATTCGCCGCCGCCGTCGCCGCAGGAGTTGCGCGGCAAAGTCGTACTGGTCGACTTCTGGACTTACTCCTGCATCAATTGCCTGCGTGCCCTGCCCTATGTGCAGGGGTGGTACGCCAAGTATAAGGATCACGGACTGGTGGTGATTGGCGTTCACGCGCCGGAGTTTGCGTTCGAGAAGAACCTCGGCAATGTGCGACGGGCCGTCGCCGATTTGGGAATCGCTTACCCTGTGGCGCTCGACAATGACTATGCCATCTGGCAGGGATTCAACAATCAATATTGGCCGGCGCACTATTTCGTCGATTCACAAGGACAGATCCGCGCCCATCACTTCGGCGAAGGCAATTACGCCGAATCCGAAGTCACCATCCGGCAGTTGTTGAGTGAAGCTGGATACACCGATTTGCCGCCGGCCGGAATCGAACCCGCTCGAGGCGCCGGTGTACAGGCGCCGGCTGACGCGGCGCATCTGCAGTCGCCCGAGACCTATGTGGGATATCACCGGGCCGAGAATTTCAGCTCGGGCGGTGGATTTGCGCAGGATAGCCCCAAGGACTACCTGGCGCCGAGCGTGCTGGCGCTGAATCACTGGGCATTGGCAGGCTCATGGCTGGTGGACCCGGAAAAGGCCGTGCTGCGCACCGCGCCGGGAAAGATCGAGTTCCGGTTTTTTGCCCGCGATCTGCATCTTGTCCTGGGCCCCGCAAGCGACGGCAAACCCGTACGGTACCGCGTGCTGCTGGATGGCGCGGTCCCCGTAACCAGTCACGGCGTGGATGCCGATGCCAACGGCCAAGGCGTCGTGAAGGAACAGCGTTTGTACCAGCTGATTCGACAGTCGGGCGATGTGCGTGAGCATGTCTTTTCCATCGAATTCCTGGACGGCGGCGTTCAGGCGTATTCATTTACCTTCGGATGAGGTCGGTTATGTCAGGCAAGAAAACCAGGCCGGATGGTGCGGGTGCCGAGCAGGTTGTGAGCCGGCGCGGCTTCATCGAGCATGCCGCGGCGGCAGCGATCGGTGCGGTGGCCATCGGCGCGGCGCGTCACAGAACGTGGGCGGCGACAGTGGCGGATTCACCGGCGCAAGATGTATCAATCGAAAACTTTTCGCCGGCCGGAAAAAGCTTCGGCCACGTGAGAGTGCCGAAAATCGTGAAGAGCGAAGCCGAATGGCGTGCGCAATTATCGCCGGCTGCGTTCACGGTCGCGCGCCAGGAGGGTACTGAGCGGGCGTTCTCGGGAGAATATGACCGCAATCATGCGGACGGTATTTATCACTGCGTGTGCTGCGATACGGCGCTCTACGATTCGAAGGCCAAGTTCGAATCGGGCACGGGCTGGCCGAGTTTTTGGCAGCCCATATCGCCACTCAATATCGTAAAACTGTCCGATACCAGTCTGTGGATGCAGCGTGACGCCATTTCCTGCCGCCGTTGCGATGCCCACTTAGGCCATGTGTTCGACGACGGGCCCAGGCCGACCGGGCTGCGCTACTGCATGAACTCGGTCGCGCTGCACTTCGTTGCCCGCGCTTAAGCTATTTACACATGGAGTACCTATGTCATTCCTGAAATCTATAACTCCCGGACGCCTTGCGGCCGTGCTCGCGCTCGGCATAGTGGGCATGGCCATCTGGCGCTCGCCACTGATGGGAGCAGAGGCGCCGGTGGTCATCGCGCCGCCCGTCATCGACAATCCGAAAGCGGCGGGAGCGCCACAGACTGCGGTGCTGGCGGGCGGCTGCTTCTGGGGCGTGCAGGGAGTGTTCGAACATGTTCGAGGCGTGAAGAAAGTGATCGCGGGCTATGCCGGCGGCGATCGGTCGACCGCGCAATACGAGACGGTAAGCTCGGGGACCACGGGTCATGCAGAATCGGTGAAGATCACATTTGACCCTGCGGAGATTTCCTACGGGCAGATATTGCAAATCGCATTTTCGGTGGTGCACGACCCCACGGTGCTCAACCGACAGGGACCTGACGTGGGCACTCAGTACCGATCCGCTGTTTTCTATGCGGATGAGGACCAAAAGCGGATCGCGGAAGCGTACATCAGCCAATTGGACAAGTCCCGAGCGTTCGTGCGCCCCATCGTCACCCGGGTGGATCCATTGAAGGGGTTCTACGCCGCTGAGGATTACCACCAGGATTACCTAATTCATAATCCTGATGTACCGTATATAGCCATGTGGGATCTTCCCAAGGT
>JANYIY010000420.1 GCA_025358615.1 Gammaproteobacteria bacterium
CGGAGGCGTGAATGAGGTCGAGCGACAGCGGCGTGGCGGAGGCGGCGATATATTCGATGCGCCCACGGCCGTTGATGAACAATAGATCGAGCGAGATGTAGGTGTTCTTCATCCACATCGTGGGCTGACGATTGTCGGGAAACACGAATAGCATGCCAGCGTGCTCATCCATGTCGCGCACGAACATCAGCCCCTGCTCTTCACGGCGCGGGCTGTCGGCCCGCCAAATCTTGAAATTGATCACCTGGCCGGCCGTGGTGCGTATGGCCAACAGGCTTTGCGGAAACGCAGACAGCGGCTCGGGCGCCGCATCCTGCGCGAGCGCGCCGCCGCCCGAAAAAACGACGCAGGCGCAGACCCATGCGGCGACAGTCCAAAATGATTTCAGCGCGGCGAAACGCGTGCGATCCGAGGTGGTTGTGAGATTCATGGCGGTTGGTCCTGAAAGTTGACGATTCCGGCAAACTCGAACGTGCTGATGAGCACATCGCCGTCGCCGTGGATGGCATGAGCAGGTGAGGTGCAGAACCCCCGCGCCTCGACTCGGTAGAAGCCGGCTGGCGAGAGCGGCCGCTGCGAGAGTGAATCTACGGTGCAGCGCTTATCGCCGAGCGTTCCGAAGATGCGGCTCTTGCCCTGCATCACCACCGTTACATTGGTGCGAATGGCGTGCCCTGATTTGCCGGCGCGAACGCCGGTCAGGCCGAATACCAGCAGCAAATTAGGGTCGCCACCAACGGCGCGCTCGAAGCTCAGGCGAACTCCGGGAGGTTTGCCGCGCCACTCACCCTGACAGACGGTGCCGCTGTTCGGCCAATCGATAGTGGCGGTGATGGCGCCGGCGAGACGCGCGCGCAAGTAACCGTCGCCGGAGGGCAGGCAACCCAACGGGCTGATGATGGGCGAGGGATTGATGATACGCGGCGTCATCACTGCGGCTGGCACGGCTGGCACGGCTAGCGAGGCGGTTGGCGCGGCTGTGGCGGGTGCGGTGACCACGGCGAAGGCGATGACCGTGATCGCGGTGATGGTGATGGCGGCGCTCGCCGCGAGGATTGGCGTCGGCCTGCGAACAATGACCATAGTCGGTATCATCTAGTCATGTTGCCATGCTCGTCGCGAGAATGTTGAGCGCCAAGCCGTTGCGGCTACTGACCGGGTTGATCGTCTGCCTGATATGCCTGGCGGCATGTTCGCTGCTGGCCCCGAAGTTTGTTCGGCCGACATTGTCGGTGGTCGGCGTCGAGCTGGTAGGCGGCAATCTGCTACGGCAAAACTTTCGGGTCAAATTCAACATACAAAACCCGAATGATCGCGCGCTTCCGGTGAGTGGATTGCGCGCTTCGCTGAATGTTGGGGGTGAGCAGGTTGCCGAGGGGCAAAACGACCACGCATTCGTCGTGCCCGCCGCCGGCAATATCGATTTCGACATGATGATTAGCGCCAATATGGCCTTAGCGCTGCTCAAGCTGGCCAATAAGATGGATCAAAATGCCGACTCGATCGACTACGACGTGAGCGGCGCTGCGAGCATAGATCTACCCTTTTTGCGCGATTTGCCGTTTCATCAGATAGGCTCATTTTCACTAAAGGGAATGCGATAACCTATTGAAATAGTTAAATAATTTCAAAATCGGTGCGCGATTACGAGCTGGCGTCTGGTAAACTCATCGGCCACACGCAAGCGCACCGCCACCTTTGAGGGGCGGCGCTGACAAGGGAATCATGGCCGCTTCGCCCTACGAGCAATTGGAACAAGAATTTCGCCGTCTGCACGCCTTCCGCGGCGCATAGTCGCTGCTGCGCTGGGATGCGGCGGTGATGATGCCGCGCGGCAGTGCTGACGTGCGCGGCGAGCAGTTGGCGGCGCTCGAGACGGAGCATCACGCCTTGCTCACCACCCCCAAGGTGGCGCGCCTGCTCGAGCGCGCCGAGGCCGGCGCTTCGCAGCTGGAGGATTGGCCGCTCGCGAACTTGCGTGAGATGCGACGCCAGCGCGACCACGCAATTGCTACGCCGCCGTCGCTCATCGCGCGCTTGGCCAAGGCAACGGCACGCGCGGAAGTGTTTTGGGTCGAGGCCAAGAAGGCCAATGACTTTAAATTGCTGGCGCCCCACTTAGAGGAAGTAGTGCACCTGGTGCGCGACAAGGCGGCGCTGCTCGGGCAGGCACGAGGGCTTGCGCCTTATGACGCTTTGGTCGACGGGTTTACGCCGGGTATTTCGACTGCCGACATCGACACCATTTTTAAGGCGCTGTCGCGCAAGCTTCCCGGCCTCATCCATCAGGCCATCGAGGTGCAGGCGGCGCATGCGCCAGTGCCGCTGGCAGGCAAGTTTACGGTGGCGCGACAGCGCTCACTATCCGTGGAAGTGCTCAAGGCCTTAGGGTTTCCCTTCGATCGCGGCCGGCTCGACGAAAGCGAGCATCCATTCACTGAGGGCGTGCCGGGCGACATTCGAGTGACGACGCGCTTTGATCTCAACGACCCATTTTCTGGACTGTTGGGCGCTGTGCACGAGACCGGCCATGCCATGTACGATTTGGGCCTGCCGCTCGAGTGGCGGGATCAACCGGTGGGACGCGACCGCGGGCTGGCGCTCGAAGAGAGCCAGTCGCTGTTGTTCGAAATGAACCTGTGCCGCAGTCGCTCCTTCGTGAGGTATTTGCGCCCGCTGCTGGAGAAATACTTGCAGGTTAGCGGCTCGGAATGGGAAGAGGCCAATCTGTACCGCCATCTGATCCGCGTTCGCCGCAGCACGGTCCGCATGGATGCCGATGAGCTGACCTATCCCGTGCACATCATGCTGCGCTATGAGCTCGAGAAAAAGATCTTGGAGGGCTCGCTGCCGGTGGCGGATTTGCCGGAGGCGTGGAACGCGAACCTGGAACAGCGCCTGCATATTCGGCCCACGAACGACGTCGATGGCTGCCTACAGGACATCCATTGGGCGGTGGGCCACTTTGGGTATTTTCCCTCCTACGTGTTGGGCGCCGTCATCGCCGGGCAGCTCAACGAGGCTATGCGGGCGGCGCGCCCGTCGCTGGATGAGGAAATTGCGGTCGGCCAATTCGGCGGAGTGATGGACTGGCTGCGCGACAACGTGCACGGGGTGGGCGCGCGCTTGCCGGTGCAGGAACTAATCAAGCAGGCCACGGGGAAACCGCTGACGGCGGCGGCTTATCTGCGCTATCTGGAAGCGAAATATCTCGAGATCCCCTAAGTTAGAGTGTCGCTGCCGTTGAAACTCGCATCCAATAACTCGAAGAAACTTGCCGCTCAGCTGCGCGGCTCGGTAGGCAAGGCCATTGCCGACTTCGGAATGATTGCGAACGGCGATCACGTGATGGTGTGCCTGTCCGGCGGCAAGGATTCCTATACCTTGCTCGACATGCTCCTCAGCCTGCAGCGCAGCGCGCCGGTAAGCTTCGAGATCACCGCAGTCAATCTCGATCAGAAGCAGCCGGGTTTTCCGGCGCATGTGCTGCCGGACTACCTGGAGAAGTTGGGCGTTCGCTTCCGTATCATCGAACAGAACACCTACGCGGTCGTGAAGCGGGTCATACCGGAAGGCAAGACCATGTGTGGCCTGTGCTCGCGGTTGCGCCGCGGCGCGCTGTACCGGTTCGCCGCGGAAAACGGCATCAGTAAAATTGCCCTCGGCCATCACCGCGACGACATTGTCGAGACCTTGTTCTTGAACATGTTCTTCGGCGGCCGATTGAAGGCCATGCCGCCGAAGCTGCTCAGCGAAGATCGCCGCCAGATCGTGATTCGGCCATTGGCCTATGTGGGCGAGTCGTTGATTGCGCGCTACGCAGTCGCGCGCGAATTTCCCATCATTCCCTGCACGCTGTGCGGCTCGCAAACCAACATGCAGCGACTGGTCGTGAAGAATATGCTGCGTGAGTGGGAACTGAAATTCCCCGGCCGGGTTGAGTCCATCTTCTCGAGCATATGCAATGTCGCGGGCTCGCAGCTCGCGGACCCGAAGCTGTTTGACTTTGCAGGCCTCGACGCGCGGCGCGACAGGGTGACCGATGCGCCGATAATGCCCATGACCGAGGCGGAGGAAGATGCGCTGGCCGAAGAACTCGAGCTGCGCGCGTGAACCGGCGCCATCCGCGCCATGCCTTGGAAACGTTGTCCGATGACCAATTGCTGAGCCTGCGCTTCTGCGACCTGAAGCTGTCTATTCAGGGCACGGAATTAGAGGATGCCATCCAGCGGCTGTACCGCGAGCTCGAGGCAAAGGGGATAGGGTTTCGGCCGCATTGCTGGCTGGCGCAGGAGTGGTTCTCGCCAGACGGGATACCTGGCATCGCCATTCCCTTCTATCTGGCGCACCCGCGGCTCATGCGCTTGGAGCGGCATTTCATGCGGGAGGTGGAGGGTGGCAATCGCAATTGGCTGATGCGCATTCTGCGCCACGAGGCCGGGCATGCCATCGATTCGGCCTATCGTCTCAGACGCCGCGGTCGGTGGCGCAGCGTGTTCGGGCCCGCCTCGCTACCGTACCCCGATGCTTATCGACCGCGACCGGGAAGCCGCCGCTTCGTGCAGCACTTGGGCTCGTGGTACGCTCAGGCGCACCCCACAGAGGACTTCGCCGAGACTTTTGCGGTTTGGCTGAAGCCGCACTCTGCGTGGCGACGCGAGTACTTGGGCTGGCCGGCCTACGCAAAACTGGAATACATCGATGCGCTGGCAACGGACATCGGCCCATCGAAACCGGCCGTCGCGGACCGCAGCACCATTGAGAATGTGAGGTACGAAACCCGCACGCTGCGCCAGCACTACGAGAAGAAGCTGGCGCATTACCGGCTGCCGCGCCGATCGGGAGCCGACGAATTGCTGCTGAAGGTGTTTACGGCGGTGCCTCGGGGGCGCACGCGCCTGAAGGCGGCGACCCTGCTGCGGGAATTGCGCCAGCCGCTGCGCCAGCAAATCCAGCGTTCCGGCGCGTTCAGCGAGTACCTGGTGCATCAGGTACTGCGACTGATGATCGAGCGCTGTGAAGCCTTGAATCTATACGTGCGTGGATCGCGGCGCGAACTCAAATCCCACCTGCTGTGGGTGATTGGACGCCTGGCCGAATCCTATGAAGAGCGGCGGCTGCCGCGGGTATCGCTATGAAAAAAATGCGGGCTCTGGTGCTGGTGCATTCGACGTTGGTGCCACCGGATTCGCTGAAAGGGTCTACGGAGAAAGAGATAGACGAGTGGCGCACAGAGTATGACGTCATCTCTCAGCTCAAGGCAGAGGGTCACGAGGTGATGCCCTTGGGGTTGAGCGACAGCCTGTCTGAATTGCGGCGCGCCATCATCGACTGGAAGCCGCATGTAGTGTTCAATTTGCTGGAGGAATTCGACGGCATCGTTACGTATGATCAACACGTGGTGGCATTTTTGGAGTTGATGCATCAGCCCTACACGGGCTGCAATCCACGCGGCATGCTGCTGTCGCGCGACAAGGTGCTGTCAAAGCAACTGCTGTCCTATCATCGAGTGCCTACGCCGCAATTCATGGTGTTCGCGCGGGG
>JANYIY010000421.1 GCA_025358615.1 Gammaproteobacteria bacterium
CTGGGCGCGGTGCTCCTGATCCTCAGCCGTCCCGTGAAAAAACTCATGGGGGACGTGCAGTGAACGAGCACGGCCTGCGCGAGCTCACGCTTCGTGCAATCCTGCTGGGAGGGCTGATCACCGTCGCCTTTACCGCAGCCAATGTCTACCTCGGACTCAAAGTGGGTCTGACCTTCGCCACGTCGATTCCGGCGGCGGTCATTTCCATGGCGGTGCTGCGGCTGTTCAAGTCCTCGAGCATCTTTGAGAACAACATCGTCCAGACCGTGGCGAGTGCGGCGGGCACTCTGTCCGCAATCATTTTCGTGCTGCCGGGTCTCGTCATCGTCGGCTGGTGGCAGGGCTTCCCGTACTGGATGACCATGGCGGCCACGGGCTTGGGGGGAATCCTCGGCGTCATGTTTTCCGTGCCGCTGCGCCGCGCCCTCGTGGTCAACAGCGACCTGCCGTACCCGGAAGGCCGTGCAGCGGCCGAGGTGCTGCTGTGCGGCGACCAGTCGCGAGACGGCAATGAAGACAGCCGCCAGGGACTTATCGCCATCGCCGTCAACGCACTGGCGTCGGCCGTTTTTTTTGCGCTGAGTCAAACCCGGCTGGTGGTTGATGAGGTGGCCGTCTACTTCCGCGTTGGCGCCGGCGCAACGGGTGTAGCGTCAAGCCTCTCCATGGCGCTGGTCGGTGTCGGGCATCTGGTCGGCATTTCGGTGGGCTTGGCGATGCTGGTCGGCATTGTCGTGGGCTGGGGAATTTTGGTGCCGATCCTGACCGGGGCAGCGGCGGCGGCGGACTCAGCGCAGCACGTGGCCCTGGCGGTGTTTCGCACCGACATTCGATTTTTTGGTGCGGGCGTCATCGGCGTGGCGGCGCTGTGGACTTTTTCCAGAATTCTCGGACCCATCGTCAGCGGCCTGCGCTCGGCGATGGCCGCCTCCAGCGCACGGTCCGTGCAAGGTCATGTGCTGCCGCTGGTCGAGCGCGATCTGCCGATCAAGATCGTCGGCGCGGTGGTGGTCGCGACGCTGGGTTTGATTGCGCTGCTGTTGTGGCAGTTCCTCGCCGGCAGCGCCTTGGCCGCGCATGCCCCCGTCTTGATCGCCGCCACGGTGGCCTATGTGCTGGTGGCCGGGGTCGTAATTGCATCGATTACGGGCTACATGGCAGGGCTGATCGGTGCATCGAACAGTCCCGTCTCAGGCGTAGGCATACTGGGCGTCGTCGCCGCGGCATTCGTGATTTTGGCGGTGATCGGCCGTGCCACGGATGCCGCTCAATCGAGTGCCATGGTGGCGTACGCGCTGTTCGCCACCGGCATCGTGTTTGGCATCGCGACCATCTCCAACGATAACTTGCAGGATTTGAAAACCGGTCAACTGGTCGGTGCGACCCCCTGGCGACAGCAAGTCGCGCTGGTTTTCGGGGTGATATTCGGCGCGCTGATCATTCCTCCGGTGCTGGACCTGCTCAACACCGCCTACGGTTTCGCCGGCACCCCCGGTTCCGGCAACAATGCACTCGCGGCGCCACAGGCGGCGCTGATTTCAGCGTTGGCGCAAGGAGTGCTGGGCGGCAATTTGAATCTGCGCATGATTGCGTACGGTGCATTGTTCGGCGTGGTGGTCATTGCCGTCGACGGACTGCTCGGCCGCAGCGGTCGAATGCGGCTGCCGCCGCTGGCGATCGGCCTCGGCATCTACTTGCCGATGCAGGCCACGCTGCCGGTGGTAATCGGGGCGGTCACCGGCTACTACTACGACGCTTTCGCCGATCGCACGGCGCGACCCGAGTTTGCCAGGCGCATGGGTGTATTGATGGCGACTGGAATGATCGTCGGCGAGAGTCTGTTCGGTGTGCTGTATGCCGGCATCGTCGTGGCCTCCGGCAATAGCAGTCCCTTCGCCCTCGTGGGAGATGGCTTTGCCACTCCTGCGTTGATCGGCGGCGGAATTATTTTCTTTGTAGTCATCGGTCTGCTCTATCGCCGTACCGTCAGCAGAGTCCGTGCCGCTTGATTGAATGAGTGTCTCCCGTCATTCCCTCAAGGTGATGCTGGCCTTGAGCACCATCTACCTGGTGTGGGGCTCGAGCTTCCTGTTCACCAAGATCGCCGTCAGCAGCCTGCCGCCGGCGCTATTCTCAGGTATTCGCTTTGTCACGGCGGGCATTCTGCTGTCCGTCATTTCCAGGGTCTGGGGCGGCAGCCGCTTTCCTACGCAAAAAATCGAGTGGCGCCATGTCATCGTGGCGGGCTTTTTCATGGTGTTCGTCAGCAATGGCTTGAATACCTGGGCTATCCAATACCTGCCCACCAACCAATCGGCGCTGCTCAACGGCACAGCTGCGTTCTGGATAGCGGGCCTGGGCGTGTTTGGACGGCGCGGCCATCCGCTGACTCGCTGGGCGGTGTTGGGAATGGGCATCGGCTTCGCCGGCGCTGCGCTCATGCTCATACCTAACGGACGACTGAGCACCGACAGCCTGTTGGCGCAGGGCGGCGCACTCACGGCCTGCCTGGCATGGGCCTTAGGCACCCTGTACTACCGCAGCATAGACACCGAGTTAACTTCGCTCATGTTCATGGGGCTGCAGATGCTCATGGGCGGATTGATGCTGCTCAGCGTCGGCCTGATCCATGGCGACGCGGCGCACTGGGCACCGAACCCGTCGGGACTGGTGGCACTGTTCTACCTCACCCTCTTCAGTTCCTGCCTGGCCTACACCGCCTACGGTTGGTTGAGCCTCAACAGCACTCCCGCGCTGATCGGTACCTATGGCTACGTGAATCCCGCCATTGCCTCCTTCCTCGGCTGGCAATTTCTGCATGAGCATTTGTCCGGTGCTCAATTGGTCGGCATGGTGATTATCATCGTCGGGGTCAGCATTCTGACTTTGCCCGGCGGCAGCCTCACGGATCCGAAGACTCTGGCGGAACCCAAGACTCAATAGGGGTCCAGGTCACCGCCTCAGCGGCGCTTCACGAACACTTCGACCTTGCCCTTGCCGCCGACGAACCACGAGCCCACGAAGCTCACCAAACTCACGATCACCGACGTCCAGAACGCCGACCAGAATCCCGCCACGTGCATGCCGGGCAGCATCCAAGCGACCAGGGCCACCATGCCGGCATTGATCACCAGCAAGAACAGGCCAAGAGTGACGATGGTCATCGGCAGGGTGAGCAAAATGGCGATGGGCCGAATGATGGAATTCACTATCCCCAACAATATGCCGGCAAGAATCAAAGTGGCCGGAGTATCGATGGAAACGCCGGTGACCCAGGTGGTTGCGAGCCACAGGCCGAGCGCCACGATGCTGGCGCGAATGAGAAACCCCAGCATGCATAGCTCCCGCGTACGTTGACGTTGCAGGCAAGCATATCAAGGAGCCCGGCGGACTGCCCAGGCGTTGGATCAGTAGTCGAGCCCCTCTAGCGGCGGGTCCTTCTTTGGAACCACCTTGGGCTTCTTTGGAACCGGCGGGCTCTCGAGAGTTACCTTGATGCGCGCCATCAGGCGCTCCCAGCCCATGCGAATTTTCATGTAAGTCCTGTCCCAGGCAGCAGCTTCCGGCACGCCCGAGCCCAGCAGCCGCAGCGAGGTCTTGCCTTCCCCCTTGCGCACATCCAGCAGGAAATCATCCACCACCGCACTGTTGCCCGGCGGCCAATCGCTGCCGCTCAAATAGATTAGGCGCAGGCGCCGGTTCACTTCGAAGATGTCGATATGCGCGTCGCGGTAATCGCCGTTGCGTTCCCCCAGGCGATACATGCCGCCCTTGCGCGGGTCGATCTCCGCCTCCTGACCCGACCAGATGCGAATCAAACCGGGATCGGTCAGCGCGCGCCAGACCCGGGCGACGGGCACGTCGATTTCGACCAAATGGGCATAGCCGCGGGTGCCATTGCGGGTGGCTTTACGAGGTGAAGTCATTCAGTCTTCATCTTAAGGTCAATAGCGATATCGATAGCCTGACGGAAAGCGCCTTGCGGCGCAGTGCTAGAATCCAATAACAGGGGAGGAACATCCATGCCTTATGTCGACATTGTGACCGTGCTCGCACTTATTCAGTTCACGGTGTTTGGATTCAAGGTCGGCGGCGCTCGCGGGCGCTTCGGCGTGAAGGCGCCCGCCATCACCGGAAACGACACTTTTGAGCGTTATTTCCGGGTACAGCAGAACACCATGGAACTGTTGGTGGTCTTTGTGCCGTCTCTGTACCTGTTCAGCCACTATTTCAGCCCGTGGATTGCGGCGGGGCTCGGTGTCGTCTATCTGATTGGCCGGGAGGTCTATGCCGCGAGCTATGTCAAAGACCCGGCCAAGCGCAGCGCGGGGTATAGCATGAGCTTTCTGCCCACCATGATCCTATTGGCGGGCGGATTGATCGGTGCGCTTCGGGCCCTGGTATGGTCCGCGGGTTGAGTTTGGCTGAGAATCACTTACAGTAGTCCTAGTACATAAACGCTGGGGTGGCCTTGAGGGCCTGAGACGCTGGCAGCTCGATTGAGCGCACCTGCGAACCCATTGAACCTGATCCGGTTAGTACCGGCGGAGGGAGCATGGGTAAGATTTCTGCTTCGGTTATTTTCTTTGCAGCGGCGGCCGCCGCACCGGCATTTGCCGCCGACAGCTCCTTAGGCCCTCAACTGGATGAAATCATCGTCACGGCAGCCCTGCGCCGTACCAGCGTGGCCGCTCTGCCGCAGAGCGTCACCGTGCTCGACCGCGACACTCTGCGCGCGGCCGGCGTACAGCACTTCGAGGATGTCCTGTCCTTGGTGCCCGACCTCAACTGGGCCGCGGGTACCTCGCGGCCGCGGTTCTTTCAGCTGCGCGGCATCGGCGAGGTGGAGCAGTACCAGGGGGCACCGAACCCTTCGGTTGGATTTCTCATCGATGACATCGATTTCTCGGGGGTGGGCATGCCGGCAACGCTGTTCGACACCCAGCAGATCGAGGTGCTGCGCGGCCCGCAGGGCACGGCCTACGGTGCCAATGCCTTGGCGGGATTAATCAGCGTGCGCACCGTCGATCCCGGTACCGACTTCGAGCTGAACGCAGAGCTCACCGGCGCCAACTACGATACTCGAGCCGTGGGGTTGGCCGTCGGCGACGGCATGGCCTCCGGCAGCGCCGGCTGGCGACTGGTCGCGCAGCAGTATTCAAGCGACGGTTTCCGCCACGATGCCTACCTGAATCGAAACTCCACCAATGGGTTTGATGAGGGCACCTTGCGCGGCAAGCTGCGCTGGCAGATCAACGACTCGCTGCGCGCCGATCTGACCTTGATGCACGTGAACATCGACAACGGCTATGACGCCTGGTCGATCAACAATACCGACACCACCTACTCGAACCAGCCCGGCCGCGATGCACAACTATCCAATGGCGCCGCGCTGCGCATCACGGCTTCCATCAATGGACTGGGAGAGCTGCGCAGTGTCACCAGTACGGCCAGTTCCAAGATCAACTACTCCTTCGACGGCGATTGGGGCAACGACGTGCTGTGGGGTCAGTACGCACCCTACGACTACTTTCAAAGCGACGCTCGAACGCGTCGCACGCTGGCAGAAGACCTGCGGCTGATAGGCGACCCGTCTCATGCATTGTTCGGACGCATTCGCTGGCTCGCGGGCGTCTACGCCCTGCGCCTCACCGAATCCGACGACGTCAAGTATACCTACGACGATCAATACTATGGCGCAGGCAGCAGCGGCCTCAGCAGCAAGTACAGCGCGACCAATGTGGCACTGTACGGTTCGCTGGAGGCGGACGTGGGCTCGCGCTCGACCCTGTCGGGCGGGCTGCGCGTGGAGCAGCGCCACGCGCACTATGCCGACAGTGCCGATGTGCAAACGCCTTTTCCCACACAGACCAATCATATGGTGGGCGGGAATCTGTCTTTCGAAACGCGCGTGGCGGACGGGGAACATCTCTATGCGACAGTGGCGCGCGGCTACAAGGGCGGCGGGTTCAATATCGGCTCGCAGATCCTGTCCGAGCAGCGCAGTTTTGGACCCGAGACGCTGTGGAGCATCGAGACCGGCGTGAAGCACGCGCGCGCCGACAGCGCGCTGCAGCTACAAGCCGATCTGTTCTACATGCGCCGTCAAAGCATGCAGGTGTATCTTGCGGAGCAGCTGCAGCAGAACAATCCCCTGGCTTATGTGTTCTACACCCAGAATGCCAGCGACGGCGAGAACTACGGCCTGGAAGGCGAGGCCGCCTATCGTCTCGGCCGCTGGCAATTTTCCGGATCCGCATCCCTGCTGCGCACGACTTATCTCGGTGTCACCGGCCAATTCACCGCTCTCGGGCTGGAAGGCCGCGCGCAGCCCTTTGCGCCCGGCTACAAGTTGTCCGCTGCCGTGGAATACCGCCACCCGGCGGGCTGGTTCGCGCGCCTAGATGCCTCTGCGGTCGGCAGCTTCTACTACAACACCAGCGATGCGCAGGCATCGAGCGCGTACAACTTGGAGAATTTGAGATTGGGCTATCAGCGCAAGGCTTGGACCACCAGCCTCTGGGTGCGCAATGTGTTCGATGCCCATTACGCACAGCAAGGGTTTTATTTCGGGTTGGTCCCGCCGGACTATCCGAACCAATCCTTTCTGCAGCGCGGCGACCCGCGGCAAGTGGGAATCACCGTCAATTACAGCCTGCGTTAGGTTAGGTAGTGGGGGCGTTCGCGTTCGTAGGATGGGACGGTGCGGACTTGCGCACATCGGGTGCCACAGCCTCCTCACCTAACAAATACGCATCCAGCACCTTGCGGGCGATGGGCGCGGCGGCGGTGGCGCCGAATCCGCCGTTCTCCACCAGCACCGACACGGCAATCTTTGGATCATCGGCGGGGGCGAAGGCGATGAACCAGGCGTGATCGCGATTGCGTTCATCGACCAAGTTCGCGTGATACTTTTCGTTCTGCTTGATCGCAATGACTTGCGCCGTACCGGTCTTGCCGGCAATTTTATATTTTGATCCTGCCCCCACCGCAAAGGCGGTGCCCCCCGGACCATACACCGCCGCCAGCATCCCGTCGTGGACGACGTCCCACTCTTCCTGGGTGCCGATGTCCACCGGCGCTTTCATTACCGGCTGGCGCAGTTTGACCGCGCCCGCTCCCGGCGGTCGAATACCGTAAACCATGCGCGGCGCGGCAATCAGCTGCCCGCGCTCGGCAATTTCAGCGGCGAAATGCGCCTGCTGCAGCGGCGTGACTGTGATCGGGCCCTGCCCGATGCCCATGCTGATGGTCTCGCCCGGAAACCAGACCTGATCCGCGGCATGTTTGAATGCGCGCTTCTTCCATTCGGGCGAAGCATACAGACCCGGCTTTTCACCCGGGATATCGATGCCCGTCAGGACGCCATATCCCAATGCCGTCATGAAGGGCGCCAATTTCTGGATTTTCAGGCGGTCGGCAACCCTGAAGAAATAGACGTCGCAGGAAACGGCGATGGCGCGGCGCATGTCGAGTGATCCATGCTTTTTGTCATCGCGATACTGGTGGCTGCTGCCGGGCAGGGTGAAGATGCCGTTGCAGAATTCCGTCTGGCTGGGCGTCATCACGCCGAATTTCTGCGCGGCCAGCGCTTCCAGCGGCTTCACCGTGGATCCCGGCGGATACGCGCCACGCAGCGCGCGATTCAGAAGAGGCTTGTCGATGTCATTGTTGAGCGCGCTGTACTCCGCAACCGTGAGTCCGCGCACGAAATTATTCGGATCGAAACCAGGCGTGCTGGCGAGCACGATGACATCGCCGGTTTTCGGGTCGATGGCCACCACCGAGCCGCGCTTGCCCGCCAGCGCTGCTTCCGCGATTTTTTGCACGCGCACATCCAACCCTAGGATCAAATCCTCGCCGGCCACCGGCGGATGCACGGCCAATTGCGGCGTGTACTCGCCCTTTTTCTCGATCGGCCTGCCTGCCGCGTTCACCAATATTTCGCGCGAGCCACGTTTGCCGTGCAGCTGCTGTTCGTAGGCAGCCTCCACCCCGAGCTTGCCGATCAGACTGGTGCCGGCGTACTCATCGGTGTCGATCTGCTTCATGTCCTGCTCATTGATGGCACTGACATAGCCGATGGCGTGCACGGCGGTTTCGCCCAATGGGTAGTGCCGGGCCAGGCGGGTGCGGATATCCACGCCGGCGAACTGAAAGCGATGCACGGCGAAGCGCGCCATTTCCTCATCGTTCAGCTGTAATTTGATGGGCACGCTTTCGTACACCTTGTGCAACAGGATGGTACGCCGGATGTTGGCGACTTCTTCACTGCGCAAGAGACCGATGTCGACCAACTGGGTGAGTGTGGCGTTCAAGGCTTTGGTGTCGCCCACCTGCTCACGGACCAGCTCGATTTGAAAGGCGGGCAGGTTGTCGGCCAGCACCACCCCATGCCGATCCAAAATCAGCCCGCGGCTCGGGGGAATGGGCTCGGTGCGGATGCTGTTGCCCAGCGACTGACTGGCGTAGTAGTCATGCCGCAATACCTGCAGGTAGAACAGGCGCCCCGCCACCGCCAGGAGTAGCACGGCCGCGATGACGCCTGCGACTATGCAGCGAATCGCAAACAGGCGGTTCTCCGCGAAGTAGTTTTTTATCCTCGATTGGCGTCCTCTTACCATGGCATCCAGTGTAAGCCATGGGCGCGAGGAGTCGAGGCGACGTTGCCGCGCCAATGCAGCGCCGAGCGATGCACGCTGTCTGCAGTGCGTTCAGTTTGAAAGCGCACCGTCACGCGGCCGTTCGCCGCAATGCCCAAGCGGAATATCGGCCGCCCATTCTTGGTGCCCAGGGCATGGTCGGTGCGTACCACGCGGCCGCCCTCCGGCAAGCGCAGGCGCAGTTCCACATGAACGGCGCCGGCACGCGCATTGCTCACTTCGACGCGGGTGACGTCGTCGACTGCCGCCGAGCGCAAGGTCACTCCCGGCAGCAAGGGCAGCGAGTGCACCCCCTTGGCATCGATGCTGCGCGTTTCCCTGTGCACCGTCACCTGAACGTCGGCGCTCTGTCCCAGGTCGATTTCCACCTCTTCGTCGACGGCGAGGTCCCGTATGTCGGATTCATGCTGCAACAGCTGCGCTCCCTGCCGCCTGGCAAATACCGCAACCCGCCCCGACGGCAGCGGCAATCCCAGGTGATTCGCAGCGTCGTTGCGGGTCCGCATCAACAGGGTTGCCGGCATCGAATCCTCGCTGTCCTCGGTCTCAATCTCGGCGCCATAAACGAAGCGGACCGGCACGTGCGACCTATCCATCAATCGCACCTGCTTGGATTGGCGGCTGGCCACCGTGGTGCGATCGGGCACGCGATAGAGCTTCAGATCCCCGAGTTGCTCCTGTTCCACTCTGCGCGCGCCGGTGACCACTACTTCCTGGAGGTTCCCCAGTGCCGCGGGCGACGCCATTTTGTACATACGGTCCATGGCCATTCCCCGCGTCGTCATCATCAACTGCATGGGCGGCGGCTGGTCGCTGGTGGAGCCCCGCGGCCAACACTGCGCCAGAATCGGCCCGCCGATGTCGAGCGGCTCCACCTCGCCGCTTTCTCGATTCACTCTTCCGGCAACGACCTGGGTGTGCGCGTCGGGAAAGCCCACCCCATTGCCATTGGCCAGGGTGACCCACGCGCCCAGGTCCATGCTCTTGCCGTCGGCCGATAGAGTCGCCACATAGTCCGCCGCCCAATCGAAGCCGCGTGCGAGATACGAAAGCGTCACCGTCGTAGTCACCGGTGCGGCGCTTCGCACCTGCACCGACAGAGTCGGCGACGCCGCAAGATCGGTGGTGCCTGCGAACAGGAAGGTCTCGGGCAACCCCGAGCAGCGCAGCGCCTCGATGCCCTCCGCGGTCTTGAACACCACGCCGCCATCGGCATCGGAGAGCACCGTTCCGGCCAGCGCCTGCGACTTGCCGGTCTTCTTATCGGTGCGCAGCAGCGTCACCGTCTTGCCCACCGCAGCCGCAACCAGTGCCGCAGGGCTGAGCAATTTGGCATCGCGATTTTTCTCGATCAGGCCTTCGGGCAGACCAGTGACGATGGCGCTGGCCGGTTCTATTCCATCCGCCACCCCCTCGAAGCGCAGCCGACTCAAGCCCGCCGGGAGATGCACGGTGCGGGTTTCAGTGATGAGCGCGAAACCTCCCAGGTCATCGAGATCGATGGATCCCGACTCACGCTCGGGCGCGCGGTACACGGTCACCGCGAGAGCGGAGGGTTTCTCTGCCAGGGTGTCCGCTGAAGCAGCCACAGGAGTTGCCAATCCCAAGGCCCACCAAAGGCCACGGGCAAGGGTGAGCCGCATACAGGCTCCTAGAATCGCGTTTCGAAGCTGGCCGTGACAACGACCTTGCCGTTGGCGGGCACCGAGACCACCCACTCGGCTGTCTCGGCACTGCGGCGCGTACTCTTCTGGCTCTCGGCCTTGATAGCCGAATCGCCCCACAAGCCTTCTTGCAGCAGCTTCACCATGACGGGCCGGGGCAGCGCGTTGCTGAGCTCGTAGCGCATGTCGGACTGCCAATCAAAGGGGCTCAGACGAGTGCGTTTCTCGACCACGGCGCGCACCTTCACATCGAAGGCATCGCCGGTGGCGAGCGATAATGTCGAGC
>JANYIY010000435.1 GCA_025358615.1 Gammaproteobacteria bacterium
ACCGACATCTCGCTGGAGAGCGCCATCAGCCTGGTCGACAAGGCACTGTATGAAGCCAAGCGCCGTGGCCGGGACCGCGCCTGCCTCATCAAGGTGGTGAGTGCCCGCGATGAAGACGAGTTGACCACCATCAGTTCCGAATTCGAATCCGCCACCATGGATCGCCGGGTCTTACTGGTGGAGATTCTGGGCGCGGCCGCCTAAACCTCATTGGCTTTCGAAGAACGTCTTGACGGCGGCGAAGCAAAACGGCGCCACCAACTCCGCATGGTAGGCCGCGGCCACGGCAAGCGCCCCTCCGTCGGTGGCACCTTGCTGGACTGCGGTCGCGGCGAGCAGTGCCTTTGCAGTTGCAAAGTCGCTCTTCAGCGCGGCATAAGGGTCTTTGCTCAATGGCGGGGCTCCCAGGTCGAGCACGCTGATCTGTGCGGACGCGGACGCGTGAGACGCCCAGTAATCCTGCATCAGCTGTGTATTCAGCCAGAACACGATAGGGTCGACATCGCCGCCGCACAGGAACATCGGCGAGATGGGGGTCCAGCCGCGCAGATCGTTGAGCCGAAGAGCCTCCCGCCACGGTAGAGCGGGAGCCCCTGCCGCAACGCCGGTGGTGAGATTGGGCCAGCCGCCGTCCGGATTGGCTTGAGCATCCTGCAGGTAGCTGAGGCGATAACTATTCTTCAGCAAATTACCGCTGCCAAAGCCCAGCGCAAACACCGGCGCCAGGTTTGCCGGCTCGGCCGGCGGCGTATCGGCCGCGAATGCGGGGGCCGGAGGGGTCAAACTAAAGAGCGCAGATTGGGGCAGCTTGCCGTCCGCGTACAGCTCGCTACGCGTCGACGTGGTCGGTAACAGGCCATCGATGTCGGTGGCGTAGGAGTCCTCGAATACATCCTTGGGATTTGCATAGATATTGCCGTAAGCTTTTTGATACCCCGTGAGCAGCAGCGTGGATGATATTGGAGCCCCGCCGTTGACTTCGCCGTAAAACACTGCGTCGACGAAGGCCGCCAACGCATAGGGTCCCGACATGGGCGCCGCCGCTGTCACCTGCATTCCGGCGGCCTGCATCGCGCGGTCGGTTGCCATCGCCACGTATCCGCCTTGAGAATAGCCAGTGATGAATAGCCGGCCGTTATCCTTCGTGAGAGTCGCAGAGGCCAACGGCAGCGCGGTACGCGCCGCCGTCAGAGCATCGACCATGTCCTTGGACTGCTGATCGGCTATCAAATAAGGATGGTAGGAAAGCGATGACTTGTCGTAGCCGGCATAATTCGGCGCGACGACGATGTAGCCCTTCGACGCGAACAGCGCCGCCAGGAATAGAGTCTCTGTGTTCTGAAAATTTGCCATGTTGAATGCACGATCGGTCGTCGTACCATGTGCGTACAAAACAATGGGGCGTGGCCCCGTGCAGTTCGCGCCCAGCCCCGTCGGCACCAGCAACGCGGCGGACGCGGTTGCGGCTTCATTGGCTCCGCCGACCGTCTGGTACTGAATGTCGTACAGCAGAACGTCGCAGACCGGCGCACCGCTTAGGGACAACAACGTCAGATTGGTTGCAGCATTGAGATCGAGCAGCAGGGCAGACGCCGTAAGTGTCGATAGACTTGCGGCGGACTTTGCAGCAAAGTACCGCGTGCCGGCGGTGGGGGAACCGTGGGGCTGGAGTTGCCGCCGCCTCCGCAGGCTGCAATGAACAAAGCGGCAAGGAGGGGTGCAGAACAGCGATGGAACAGATACATACCAACGCCCCCGAAATTTACGCCGCCCGGCATGTCGCGGCTGGATACTCTGACCTCGCACGCAGCCGCGTAGTTCCTTTGGCTTTTGCGAAAGCTTACAGTTGTGGCGCTTAGTGAAGGGAGCCACATGATCGATAGGAACGGATTCGCGCTCGGCCGGAAGTCAGCCACTGCGTCGGCGTGGGAATTGTTCAATTGTGTGGGAAGCGGGGTCGCCGTCAGCACTCCCGACGGGATGCTGGAGTTCTGCAATCCAGCGCTGCTGCAACTCCTGGCGCAAACAGCCGAGGCGCTGGTGGGTACATCCATCTTCGAATTGCTCGATAGCGGGATCGTCGGTGAATTGGAGCGGCTGCACCGCACTGCGCTGTCGGCCGGCACTGAAATGCGGACTCAGGTCCGAAGCGCAAGCGGCAGGTTCGTAGCCGCGGCGGTTCTGCGCCGATTGCCTGGCGCGAGCGGTGACCGGGTGATCTGGTCGTTTGTGGACGCAAGGTGCAACGAGCCGGTCCCGGAACTCGCATTGTGGGGGACCGAGATCGGTCTGTGGGACTGGGAGGTGGTCAACGATCGGCTGACCTGGATCAACGATTGGTGCGAGCATTCGCAGCTTACGGCGTTTTCCGGCAAGGGGCATGAGCAGCTGTGGTCGGCACGAATTCATCCGGAGGATCTGCCGGCATATAAAGACGCACTGAAGCGCCATTTGGACGGCCACTCTCCGCCCTATAACATCGAATACCGGCTGCGCAATCGCGACGACGCCTGGGTGTGGATACAGGAGCGCGGCCGAGTCATCGAGCGCGACCCGGCGGGGCGGGCATGCCGCGTGGTCGGAATGTGTCTCGATGTGGACGAGCGGCATCATTCGGCGCGCGCCCTGGAGCGCATCGAAACCCGGTTGTCGCATGTGGTATGGAGCAGCAGCGTCGGCATGTGGGATCATGAGACTGCCACCGATACGGTGCATTGGTGGAACGATTGGTGCGCCAGCTTGGATCTGGAATCATGCAGCGGCCCCAATCACTCGGAGCGCTGGGGGGCGCTGATTCACCCCGACGATTTCAAGGCGTTCTTCTCTCGCTACCAGGCGCTGATCGACGGCCGCAGTGAAATGTACGAGACCGAATATCGGATGCGCACCCGGTCCGGCCAGTGGCGATGGATCACGAGCCGCGGCCGCGCCACTCAGCGCGACGCACAGGGTCGCGCCATCAGCACCGCCGGAGTCACCATCGACATCGACGCGCGCAAGCGGGTGGAACTGGCGCTGCGCGATAGTGAGGCGCGGCTCGAAGCGGCCACCTGGGGCGCCGATCTCGGATTCTGGGATTGGCAACTGGAGGACGACTCACTGCTGTGGTTGTCGGATTGGCCGACGCGATATGGGATCGACGCATCGGTGCGCTCGGTACCCCGTGAGCAATGGCTCGCGCGCGTGCATCCTTTGGATCGATGCAAGTATGCGGCTGAGGACTACGCGCTGTTCATGGACGGACGCGATTCGGCGGAGAGCGACTATCGGATTCTGTCGACGTCGGGCGAATGGCGCTGGGTGAATGTGCGGACCCGCGTCATCGAACGCAATGGCGCGGGGCGGGCGCTGCGCATCGCGGGCGCCTGTATCGAGATCGATTCCCGGCGGCGCGCCGAGCAGACCTTGCGGACGCAGGCGGTCATTCTTGAAACCATGCGCGAGGGCGTGGTGCTGACCGCACTCGACGGGCGCATTGAGTTCACCAATCCCGCATTCGAGCAAATGTTCGGATGCAATTCCGCGCAACTCGCAGGCATGTCGGTGTTGGATCTCTTCAATATCAGGCAGGTGCATTCGCCGACTGCGGTGCTCGAACATCTGCTCGAACAGTACAGCCGCGGCGCGCGCCGCGACATGCTGTTTCGCCGCCGTGACGGCAGCCAGTTCGCGGGCGAAGTATTGGCGGCGAAAATCGAGTTGAGCGGCGAGAAACGGATTCTGGTGGTGGTGCAGGACATTTCGGAGCGCAAGCAATTGGAATCCGAGATCATAGAAATTGCGAATCGAGAGAGGCGGCGTCTTGGAGCCGATTTGCACGACGGACTGGGCCAGGAACTGACCGGCATCTCGCTCATGTTGCGCAGCTTCTCGAAGCGGGCCGGACTCGCGGCGTTTGAGATCGTCCCGGAACTCGATGAAATCATTACCCTCGTCAATCATGCCATTCAGAGCGCGCGGAAAATGGCAATGGGCATTTCCCCGGTGACCTTGGAGCGCGGCGGGTTGCTACCCGCGCTGCAGACCCTCATCGGCTGGTCTCGCAAGAGCTACAATATCGACGTGCGGTTGCGGCTGTCGATCCGCTCGCCGCTGCTGACCGGCGAGTCCGCCGCGGCACACCTGTACTTGATCGTGCAGGAGGCAATCAACAATGCCGTCAAACATGGACGAGCTCGCTCTGTAGCCGTTACGCTGCGCACCAGCCGCTCCTTCGTCTCCCTGTCGATAGCCGATGACGGGGTGGGCATAGTCGAGCATGCGGCGCGCGACGGCGGGATGGGTCTCAAGCTCATGGAATATCGCTCCGCCGTGCTCGGCGGAGTCATGAAGGTGAAGCGCTTGTCGAATGGCGGAACGCGAGTGCGCAGCGTCAGCCCTCAAGCTGCGTCGTGGAAAATCAATCCCAGCGTGCGGCGTTGACCGCTGAGCACGCGCGCGACGCCGTGCCGGACTTGGACTCGTGCGCTGCCGCGCAGACCCTGCACCGGGCGTTCCTTGACCGGTATGAGAGCAAGTGCACCCTGCGTGAGTGGCAGCACCATGGGTGTGGACTGCCGGCGCGGACGTTGCTCGACGAGGATCAATTCACCCCCTTGGAAATCGATGCCAGGCCGATCCAGCAACAGTATGGCCTGTAGCGGAAAGTGGATTTCGCCGTATAAATCCTGGTGCAAGCAGTTGTAGTCGCCGGGGCCGTAACGCAATAGCAGGGGAGTGGGACGGGTTTGCCCGGCGGCGGCGCAGCGCGCCACCACGGCGGCGTGTTCCGCGGGCCAGTCGGCGGCTCGTCCGAGCCGGGCATCCCAGGCATTCGCGACCGGCGCGAGCCGCGCGTACAGTGCATGGCGCAGCGAATGTACGAGATCGGGCAGGGGGCGGGCAAAGTATTTGTACTCGCCCCTGCCGAAGCCATGGCGGGCCATTGTGACCGTCGATCGAAACAGAGCGTCGTCCGATACGTAGAGCTGCGCCAGCGCAGCGCAGCTGTCCGGGTCGATCAGGGGATCGGTCACGACGTAGCCGTCGCTATCCAGAGTGTCGAGTATACGGTCCGGTTGGAGCGCCGCAATCGCAGCAAGCGGTGCGGATATCATGGGACGCGCCGCGCGCGCTCTTGGTCGATCAAGGTGCGCTTGCGGGGAATTCCCCAACGATAGCCGCCGAGGCCGCCGTCTGCGCGCAGCACGCGGTGGCAGGGCACCAGCACCGCGATGCGATTGGCCGCGCAGGCCGAGGCAGCGGCACGCGACGCTCGCGGCGCACCGATGCCGGCGGCGAGTTCCGCATAGCTCATGAGGCTTCCCTCCGGCACTTGCAGTAGGAACCGCCATACGCGGATCTGAAATGCGGTGCCGCGCAGGTCGAGCGGCAGATCGGGCCGGGGCGCGTTGCCCGCGATATGCGCCTCGAAGGCGGAAATCCAGGCGCTGAGTTCGGTGGAGTCAGCCATCTGTGATGGGCTGTGCGAGGCATTCGGAAATTCACGCTGCAACTGTGCAATAAGGGCGGCACGATTCGCGCCGAATTGCGCGAAACAGACACCGCGATCGGTGGCCGCCATCAGCAGCGGCCCGAGCGCCGTGTCGCGCCCCGCATAGGCGATGTTCTCGCCGGCGCCGCCACGGCGATAGGCGGATGGCGTCATGCCGAGATTGCGCGAGGTTTGACCGTAGACCCGGCTGGTGGACTCGAAACCGGCATCGGTGATGGCGTCCAATACGCGCATGCCGGATTTCAGGCCGCCTTTCAGGCGACGCATGCGGGCCGCGTCGTGGTACGCCTTCGGCGATACGCCGAGCACGGCCTTGAACGTGCGCTGCAAGTGAGCGGGGGACCAGTGAGCTCGCTTGGCGAGATGCGCGAGAGTGAGGGGTTCACCCGCATTGCGCTCGATGTACTCGGCAATGGCCTGAATCAGCCGTGCGCTCCGCTGCTGCGAGGCGCGCGAGCGTAGATTTGGGGTAACGGTCATGGTGGTCTCCGGTGCTAGTGGAGTTACCTTATCGACACGCGAGATCGGCCGCACTCCGATTCTTGTGGTTAGGAGCCTGCCTTATGGCAGGCTCCTACGCCGCCCTTATGTGCGCGCCGAGATCACTCCCCTACGGTGTACAAGAACTCGACGAAAGATGCCACCGCGCCGTCAATGCCCTTGATCGCAGGATTCTTCGAGTCGATCAAGTAGTACTCGTCCGGCGCGTGCGCGCCCGTGCCGTGCCCCAAGCCGAAACCTCCGGCCGGGAGATTGAGCGGTGCACTGGTAAATCGATAACCCGGCCAAGATCCCGGACTGCGAGGCAGCACCAGTGGCGCGGGGCCGAGTTTCGCGAAGGTCGTGAGCACGGCTTTGAAGAATTTGCTGTCAGGATCGGTTTGCGTGGGATCGTAGCCGCCGGTCATATTGACTTCGATGTCCGCAAAGCCGTGCTTGGCCAAATGCGCCTTCAGCTTGGCCAGAGTATCGGCGGCAGTCATGTCGGGAACCAGCCGCATGTCGATTTTGGCCACCGCCCTATGGGGCAGCACGGTCTTGCCGCCCGGACCGGTGTAGCCGCCCACGAGTCCTTCGATATTGATGGTGGGCTGCGAGAACAGCCGCAGCAAAGAATCGTGCCAGTTCAGATCATGCACCCAGTGCTCGACGCCGAATTCGCTCTTGATGGTGGCTTCCGGGACAGCCGTCGCATAGGTTTCAACCATTTTCTTCTGGGCGTCGGATAGCGGCACAACCTTGTCGAAGAACCCTTCGACTGCCGGCGTGTGGCCATCTTTTTCCACCAAAGTGTTGAGCGCCTGCACCAGGTGCCACGAGGGCGAGTCCACTTGCGCCTCCAAGCTCGAGTGAATGTCCTTCTTGGGACCGCGCCCCCACTTCTCGCCGCTCGACACCAGTTCGAGTTCGACCACGCCTTTCGCGCCCGCGTCCACTTGCACGCTGCCGTCGAGCCCTTGGCTGGCGTCCGGTAGCATCACCCCGACGCAGGACTTCATGTGAGGAAATACCTCCGGACTATTCACGATTTCGCCGAAGTGCGGCGACGCGATCTCCTCTTCGCCTTCGCATACCAGGACGAGATTGACCGGCAATTTCTTGCCGGTGGCTTTGAACGCCAAAAGCGCGCTCAGAAAAGAGTTCTGCGGACCTTTCTGATTCACCGCGCCGCGTCCCATGCACACCGTGCCCAAGCCTGCTTTTTCCACCAGCCGCCCCTCGAGCGGCGGGGAACTCCACTCTTCGGGGATGAACTGCTTCACGTCGTACATGAAGTAGACCGCCAAAGTGGTTTTCGCGCCGGAATCCAAGCGGCCAAAGACCCCCGGCTTGCCCGAGGTCGGAATGAGCTTTACGCCGGTAAATCCCGCCTGCTCGGCCAGTTTGGCCATGTATTCGGCGCCCTGCGGGTAGTTGCGATTCTCTGCGGCGATGGATGGCAGAGCGATCCAATCCTGCAATCGCTTGACGTTTTCGGCGTGCATTTTCGGAACTTGCGCCAGTACGGCGGCCTTATCGGAGTTCTTGCCGGCGCCTGCGGCGAGCGCGGCCGGTGCGGCCACCAGTACAGCGCCGGAAACGGCGCCCTGTACGAAGTCACGTCGGCTCAAGCCCGGGTCATTTGATTCAGCCATCCATTTCCCCCTTATTTTAAACAAGCCAAATTTTATTAATCCAGCCAGACTGTACCTGACCGAAGGAGCGGGTGTTGCGCGAAATTTTGACGTGCCCTGGCGGCGCGAGGAGGCATCGATGTCGAGCAAAGTTTGGTTTATTACGGGGACATCCAAGGGGTTCGGCAAAGTGTGGGCGGAGGCGGCGCTGGTCCGGGGCGATCAGGTTGCCGCCACTGCGCGCGACATCAAGACTTTGGCGCCCCTGGTCGAGCGCTATGGCAATAAAATTGCGGCGATGACGCTTGACGTCACGGATAAGCGCGCGGTTGATGCGACCATTGCGGAAGCGCACAAGCGTTTCGGCCGCCTGGATGTCGTGGTTAACAACGCGGGCTACGGCCTGTTTGGCGCGATTGAGGAGATTAGCGAGACCGAGGCGCGGGCGCAGCTCGAGACCAATCTGTTCGGCGCGCTGTGGGTGACCCAGGCGGCGTTGCCCATCATGCGTGCGCAGAAGTCAGGCCACATCATCCAAGTCTCGTCGATCGGCGGAGTCAACGCCTTTCCGACGGTCGGGCTGTACCACGCGTCGAAATGGGGCCTGGAGGGTTTCAGCCAATCTCTCGCCACCGAAGTCGCTGCGTTCGGAATCAAGGTGACCTTGGTGGAACCGGGCGGTTACGCCACCGATTGGGGCGGCCCATCCGCCATGCGTGCCAAACCATTGGCGGCGTACGAGGGAGCGCACGCCGCGATCGTGGCGTTTCGCAAGGGGAATATCCCGGGAGACCCGCAGGCTACGGGTGCGGCCATTCTGAAAGTGGTCGACGCGGCACAACCGCCGCTGCGCATTTTCTTCGGCTCGGGCGGCCTGCCGATGACGCGCGCTGAATACGCCAAGCGCATCGAGACGTGGGAGAAATGGAACGATGTGTCCGTCGAGGCCCAGGGCGATTGGGCAGCGAAACAGCGCGGCTAACCATGGCGACGCACGGCGCCGCGACACGGGCGGCCGCGTGTGCCGATTACTCCGCGGGTTTTGCGCGCGAGTGGCCGCGTCGCAGCAGCGTGAGCGCCAGAACGGCCGATGCGATCATGAGAAACAGGCTGACTGCATTCAGCACGGGAGTGGCTCCTTCGCGCATGCGTCCATACATCATTACCGTCAGCGGTGTGTCTGAGCCGACCAGCATCAGCGTGGTATTGAAATCTGCGAATGACATGAGGAAGGAAATGGCGGCCGAGCCCAGCACTGCCGGCCGCAGATAGGGCAACGTGATGGTGCGAAACACCGCGGCTTTGGCGGCGCCGAGATTCAGCGCCGCTTCCTCCAGTGTGCGGTCGAAGCGCCGCAATCGGGCACTGATGGTCAGGGTCGCGATGGTGGCGATGTAGGAGAATTGTCCCAGCACGACCAAGGGCAAACCGGGTCTTAGGAAATCCAGCTCCAGACCGAAGGCGTCATCCGCGAATTCCGCTATGCGACTGGCAAAGGCGAGGATGGAAATACCGAGGATGACCCCGGGGATCACCAGTGGCGCCAGCATCATGATCGAGAGGATCTGCTTGCCCGGAAATCGCCCGCGCTCGATGAGGAATGCATTGGTCAATCCGACCAGCGCCGACATGGCCGTCACGCAGACGGCGACGATGCAACTGGTCCAGATGCTGCCCAGTAAATCACTGTCGGCAAAAAGGCCGGTGCGTCCCTTGGCGGTGTTACCGAGAAACCAGTCAAGAGTGAAGCCATGCCAGGGCGGCGCCGGATAGGGCGCATCGTTGAAGGCAAATACCGCAACCACGGCGAGCGGCAGAAACAAGAACACCAGAAACGCAATCAGGTACGCCGCCGTAGCGGTGCGCAGCCAGATCGGCCGCGGCAGCGACGGTATCACGTGCGCCTCATCACATCGCCGAAGCGCTGGCCGCTCAATCTCAAGCCGACCATGACCAGTGCCGTGGACAGGCCCAATAACAGGAAGCCGAAGGCGGCGCCCTGTTCCCAATTGAAGCGCGTGATGAACTGAGTGTAGATCTGCTCAGTGAACCACTGCGAATTCTTGCCGCCGAGCAGCGTTGGGGTCAGATAATTGCCCAAGGTCAGCATGAACACCACGATACAGCCGGCTGTGATGCCGGGGGCGGCATGCGGAATGACGATGCTGCGCAGAATCGAGAGTCCTCCGGCGCCGAGGTCGTAGGCCGCTTCGATCAGCGAATTGTCCAGACTTTCCAGGCTGGACACCAAGGGCACCACCATGAAGAGCAGCGACGTGTACACCAGGCCGACCATAATGGTCGCGTCCCGGTAGAGCAGCTCGACGGGAACGTCAGTAAGCCCGAGCTTTACCAGCAGCGCCGGCAGTACGCCGGATTCTCGAAGCAATATCATCCAGCCCAACGTGCGTACCGTTTCGCTCACCCAAAATGGGATGAGGCAAATGATGAACAGCAGTGAGCCGGCACGGCCGCGCGCCAACTTGGCGATGATCCAGGCGATGGGAAACGCCAGCAGCAAGGTCATGAACGTCGCGATTACCGACATCACCGCAGTGCGCAGGAATACATGCCAGTAGAGCGGTTCGGTGAAGAAAGTCTTGTACTGCGCGAGACTGGCCGAGTACTGGCGCGGGCCGACTCGTTCGCGGAAGGAGAGCACCGCGAGATCGGCATGCGGCAGTATGATCAAAGAGCCGAGCCAGAGCAGGGCCGGCGCCAGCAGCAGAGCCAGCGCGAACCGCCCGTGCCAGCGCTTGTCTGCGGCTGCGTTAAGCATCCGTTCCCGCTGCCCCGGCCCGCGCCGCAAAGCACACCGCCCGCGCAGGATCGAAGCTGAAGGCTACTTTTTCCTGCGGCTTCAAGTCCGAAAACTGCCCGGTCTGCGGCAGAGCGATACGAAACTCGCGGCGCGTGCGTTCTTCCTGGAGCAACACCGCCGAATTCGCACCATCGAACAGCACGCTTTGCACCTGGCCCGAGTGGTGCGGCTGGTCGGGCGGCAAGGTCGCGGCATTGCGCGCAAGAATGGCCACCTCCGGACGCACGAACACCTCGACGGCATCGCCCGCGGCGATGCTGCCGCTCTTCAACGCGCGCACCACCCAACCATCCGCAGTCGTAACTTCGAGGATTGCACCGTCGGTGCCGGTGGCGCGGCCCACGATGCGGTTATTCGCGCCGACAAATCCGGCCACAAACGGAGTCTGCGGACGGTAGTACAGGTCCTGCGGCGTGCCCAACTGCTCGAAGCGGCCGTGACTCATAACGCCGACGTGATCGGATAGCACCAGCGCTTCGGATTGATCATGCGTGATGTAAACGAAGGTGGTGCCGAAGGCCGCCTGCAATTGCTTGAGCTCGATTTTCATGTGCTCGCGCAGCTTGAGGTCGAGCGCACCTAAGGGCTCGTCCAACAGCAGCAGAGTGGGCTCCAGAACCAGGCTACGCGCGATGGCGACGCGTTGACGCTGGCCACCCGACAATTCGTCGACACGCTTGTCCGCGGCGCCGCCCAAGCTCACTCGTTCCAGCATGGCGTTGCTGCGTTTCAGTCTTTCGGCTTTGGGCATGCCGCGGCGCGCGAGACCGAATGCGACGTTTTCCCCCACGGACATCATCGGGAATAGCGCCAGCTGCTGAAACACCATGTTCACCGGACGGCGATTCGGCGCCACGTCGCGCATGCTCTTGCCGCCGATGGCGATATCTCCGCTATCCGGTGCAATGAAGCCCGCAATCATTCGCAGCAGCGTGGTCTTGCCGCAACCCGAGGGACCCAAGATCGAAAAGAAACTGCCGCGCTTCACGGAAAACGACAGTGAATCCACGGCCACGTGATCCGCAAAACGCTTGACCACGGAATCCGCCACCAAATCAGGCGTGCTCAATTGGCGGCCTTCACGCGGTCGAGCACCCGGCCTTCCATTTCTTCGAGACCCGGCGGTATGGCCGGATACCAGTGAATGCTCTGCAAATTGTTATTTGGAAAGGCAGCCGCGAACTGTGCCTTCAGGCGCGGATCGATGAGTGCTTC
>JANYIY010000443.1 GCA_025358615.1 Gammaproteobacteria bacterium
TCGACCGGTTGAATCAGGAATGCCAGCCGTGCCGCCACGGTGTTGGTGTGATTGGAGTCCTTATCCACGACGTCTCGAGAGGTGGGGTCGATGCGATCTATCCAGCCCCCGTCGTAGCGATACCAGACGCTGGCGCGGTAGCCGAAGACGTCATCGATAATGGGTCCGCCATGTGCGATCCCAGCTTCATAGCTGGGCTGACCGCCGCGCGTAAAGGAAGCCTCGGTCTTGGCGTAAGTGGATTCCGTGGTGACGCTGGGCTGATTCATAATGTATCGCACCGTCCCCCCTTCGGAACCGGCGCCGAACAAAGTGCCCTGCGGCCCGCGCAATACCTCGACGCGATCCAAGTCGAAGGTCTTCGGCAACGTGTCATCGGGGTTGAATCCCAACGCCCGCATTTGAATGGGCGAGTCGTCGATATAAATGCCGGTGGTGCCCGCGCCACCGGAAGAGGAGATGCCGCGGATGGAAATGGCGTTCGTCCCCGTGGTGTCGATGGAGACCCCTGGGGTGAAGCGCACGATGTCCTGGAAGTCCTTGATGCCCTTCTGATCGATCATTTCCTGATTGAAAGCGGTGACGCTCACCGGCACGTGATTGATATTTTCCTCACGACGCGTGGCGGTAACGACGATTTCCTCCAGCGCGCCGCCGGCGGCGGCCGGTTCGACGCCGGCCGCGTCGTTCGCCATGCACACGCTTGATGCAGCGCCGACGCTACTCACTATAAGGGTGCGTAAAAGCAACAGTCGCCAGGAAATCCGCCCATAGAAGCGCTTGGAAGCAGTGGCGAGCATGGCATCCCCGTGAGTAGTTATATGGTCAGATAACTTGTGGCGACATTAGCACCGTGCAAAAACCGGCGCAACCGCGAATCGGATAGCATGCGCAACAATGCTGGAACTCAAGAATCCCGATCTAGCCGCAGACGCTGCGGCTGTCAGAGTAGTGAAGCACGAGGTGGTGTCGGTGGAATTCGCCGCGGCGCCCGGACGGCTGCAGAGCGCGGTTGGGCTGAACCGCTATGCGGCGGGCGACGCCTTGCTGACGGGTTCGACCGGGGATCGATGGTGCGTGTCGCGACAGCGATTCGACGCGAGATATCGGCCGGTCGATGCGACTGCCGAGGGCCGCGCCGGCAGCTACCGCAATATCCCGAGCGCTCTGCTCGCGAAAGAAATGCCCGAGGCGTTTACCGTCGCACGCTCGGCCGGCGGCGATGTGCTATGCGGCGCGGCCGGCGATTGGCTGATGCAGTACGCACCGGGGGATCACGGCATTGTCGCTGCCGCGCGCTTCGCCAGTGTGTACCGCGTGATCGACCGCGGCTAGTTGCTGCGAAAAGTGAACGACAGGCCGACGGTCCGCGGGCGGAACGTGAACTGGCGCTGCAGGCGGCTCGCACCGTTGCCCGGATCGATGCTCCATTCGTAGTTCGTCACCGTGTGCGTGTCGGCAAGATTGTCGACGAAGGCCGCCACCTGCCAGCCACCGAAAGTCATGCCGGTGCGCGCCGATGCAAAGTTGGTGGATGCCAGCGTGTAATTCGCGGAGTCGAACTGTTGCGTAGTGGGATCCTGTGAAGGAGAGGGCCATTTGGCGCGTCCTTCAAATTCGTCATCTACCCGGATGAATGACTCATGTTCGAACACCGAGAACTTGTACTCCAAACCAATCGTGGCCGTGAACGGCGCACCCGGCTGCCCGCTCTGGCCGGTGACGGCATCGCCCTTCGACACCACGGGCGGATTCTCCGAGGGGGTCAAGCGAGAATCCGCGGTGTAACGAGCGTCGGTGTAACCGGTGGCCAGTTCCACCGTGAAAGAGTCGGTCAGGGCGATTTCTGCTTGAATGTCAAACCCTTTAGCAACCGCCGCTCCCAAGTTCGAGATGAAAGAGATCTGGCACACCGGCGGCACCACGGTCTGCTGGATGTTGTTCCAGCGAATGTAGTACACGCTGCTGGCGATTTTCACGCGGTTGTCGAAATTGTTCTTCGCTCCCACCTCGAAGCTGTTGACCGTGTCTGAGTTGAAGGTCAACGGTGCGCCCGCTATGCCGAGGTTCTGAAAGTCCCCGGCGCATGCCGGATACGGTACGGGATTGTTGCCGCCACCCGGCCGAAAGCCCTTCGAATAGGTGAAGTAGTAGAGATTCTTCGAATCAGCTTGATACGAGAAGCTGGCCTTCGGCGTGAAGGAATTCTCGTTCTTGTCCGCGCCGACCGACGTGGTCGTATTGAATAATTGCGGGCCGCCGGTCAACGAGGTGAACGAATACTTCGATTTCGAGAGCCGCGCGCCGAGGGTCAGTTTCAGTTCATCGGTGAAATTATATGTACCCTCGCCGAATACCGCGAATTGTTGATCCTTGGCATTGGTGAGCAGGAAGTAGGAATCGTTGGGATAATGCGGGTCGTAAGGCAGCGGGTTGCCGTTCTGGTCGGTAAAAATGTCGGTATAGGGCGCGCCCGCGGCCACCGTCGTCAGCTCATTCAGCAGAGGATCATGAATCTGCTCCAGGTAACGCTGTCGATTCACGCTGAAGAACACGCCGGTGGTCCAAATCAACCGCGCGGTGGGATCGTTCGACTGCAGCCGTATTTCCTGAGTGACGTTTTGCTGGGCGTTGTCCACGGTGGCCGGCGAACGGTAATTGGTCGCGCCCGCCGGCAGATGCACGCCGTTGCCGTCGAGCAGCAGGGGCTGCGACAGTCCGCCGTCGGCTCCGAAGAAGGATTGATAGAAACCCAAATCGTACAAGGTGCCGTCATAGCCGGTCTCTTCCTTGCGGTGATAGTACGAGGTGTTCGAGATCAGCTTGGCCGCACCCAAATCGCCTTCGACTTTCAGCGACATCAAATAAAATCGATCAGGGTCGGAGCGCTGCGTCGGATCGGCATTCACGAAACGGTTGCTGCCGGGATTCGAATACAGCGGCCAATAACTCTCGACGTCGTTGCGGTAGCGATCCTGATAGAAATAGCTGGGTGTCACGGTGATCTTGTCGGTGGGCGCCCACACCGCGGCCAGTCGCACCAGCATGGTCTGGTCGAAGTTCGCGTTCTTCTGTTCGGTGCCGAGCGACACCGGATCGATGCGATCGATGTATCCGCCGTCGCGCCGATACCAGACGCTGGCACGCACGCCCAAGGTGCCGTCGATGATGGGAGTTCCGCCCGCCACTCCGGCTTCGTAGCTTGGATCACCGCCCTGCGTGTAAGACACCTCTTCACGGCTGTAGATGCTGCTCTTAGTGAGGCTGGGTTGCGTGGTGATGTAGCGCACGGTGCCGCCCTCGGAACCCGCGCCGAACAGCGTTCCCTGCGGGCCGCGCAGCACTTCGATGCGCTCGACGTCGAAGGATTTGGGCAGGGCGTCGTCGGGATTGAAGGCCAGCGCCCGAATTTGAATGGGCGTGTCGTCGATGTAGATGCCGGTGGTGCCGGCGCCACCGGTGGAGGCGATGCCGCGAATCGAAATGTTATTGGTGCCGGAATTGTCGATGTTCACTCCCGGAGTGAATTTTGCGACATCCTGAAAGTCCTTGACACCGCGTATGTCCAAGGCCTCCTGGGTCAGGGCTGTGACGCTGATGGGAACTTTGCTTAAGCCTTCTTCATGGCGAGTCGCCGTCACGACGATTTCCGTCAGCGGGCCCGTGGACTCGTCCGCGGCGCCTGCCTCGGCCGCGCGCACCGCAGTCGGCGCGCCGACTGCCATGGCAAGGCACAGCCCGGCGGCGGCGGCCGTCCAAACGTTGCCGATGTGCAACTCGCGACTATTACGGCGTCCCAGCATGATGCATCCCCATTTCTTGGTTTTGAACGAAGTACGCTCGTTCGGCGCGCCAAATCTCCGTGCGCTCACCATAGCGAGCCTGCGGCCGAAAGGCAATTCGGCCGTTGTCATCGCGCAACGCCGGCTGTTGTCATCACG
>JANYIY010000467.1 GCA_025358615.1 Gammaproteobacteria bacterium
CGCGGCAGAAGGCGAGCCGTGGTGCCGCTGTTCCCCGCCCCGAACAGCAAGCCGATTACTCCAGCCTGGGCAAGCCCGCTGATGGCTGCATTATTCGGATAATTCTCCAGCCAATACTGCTCGCGGTTGTCCTGGTAGTGGTAGTTGGTGTTATTGCACGATTTCATCAGCGTATTGCCGACGGGAATCTGCCAGATTACCAAGCGCTTTTGCGCGGCGGCCGTGAAGGCGCCGGCCCAGACGTTCAGTCGGTTGAAGTTTGGATACTTTTGGTTGGTGGCATCCCACCAGTGCGTGGCGTCGCCGAGTACGAGTTGATAGTACGCCGAATCGCGATCGGCGATGTCGGTGAAGAATAAATCCCAATTGCCCAACCCAGTCATGAAGGCCGCGTCGTTCTTGGCGATTTGCGCCACGTTGAGCGACGGATCGGTGCTGCCACCCCAAAGCCAGGTGCTGACGTGTGCCGCCATAATCACGTTCGGCGCGTACAAGTCGCGCAGATGCAGAAGCGCCCGCCCGAATCCCGCGACGGTGTTTGGATAGCCCGCAACATCCGCATTGCCGCTGGACGCGACGGACGCGCTCAGCAGCGCCGGATTTGCATTTCGCGTTTGCAGATATGCCCACATATCCGGCTCCACATGCACGAGCGCCTTGCCGCCGTACTTTTGCATTTGCTGCATGAGAGCCGTGAAGTCCTTGTAGTAGTTCGCCATGATTGCGGCGTTGTTGAGTGTGCTCTGTTCCGCAGTCGCGCCTTCGCCGCCGCTCGGCACTATCTGGTAGTAGGTAAACTCGGGCATGCAGCCGGCTGCATGCGCCGAAACCGCATAGTTGTAGGCGAAGTTCGTTCCCCAGTGCGTGACCCAGGTCTGGGTGGGCGACACACCGGAGGAGAGGTATTGATAGCACACCGCCCAGGGGACGCCGGAACTGTGCACCCAGGTGGTCTGGCTACCCGGTTGGGCCGCAAGGCCGATGAAGAAAGTGCTCGGAAGTCCGGAAGGCACCAGACCGTGCCCGTTCTGCGCGGTCGCTTCCGTGGCGCTGCAACTGGCCGTCGCGCCGCCGCTTTTCCCTGCGCAGCTCCATTTCCACGGACCGCTGCCGCTCACCGCGGATGCGGTACCGACGGAGCAAAGATTGCTCGCCGGGGCTATCGTCAACGCATGAGCGTTGGACGAACCGCACACTCCGTTGACGGGCAGTACCGCGGAACTCACCGTAAAGGACGTAGCGGAATTATTCCAATAGGCAAGGGAAGACCATCCGGCGGCGAATACCCCTATTTTCAAGGTGTATTTGCCGAAGCCGGCGGGAGCGACGTAGTTCCAGGCGTACTTGATGGGCTTCGCCGCTGCAAAATTCTGCGCCTGATTGACAGTTTGGCCGACCTTGGCGCCGGCGGCGTTGTAGATCTCCAGGTCCACGACCATGTTCGATGCCGCGATGCTCGACTGCACCGACATCGACAGGGCGACGGACTTTCCCGCGGACACGGTTGCCGGGAGCGCAGTGGCCGTGGTTACTTGGTAGGCAGCGAACACCGGGGTCGCGAGAGATGCCAATATCACGGCCCAAAGCCAGGAACGCCGCAGAATAAAGTTTCTTGCCATGATCAATAGTTCCCACTGAGGCAATGCCTCAATTGTCATTGCCACATCCATGGCCGGCTGATTAATTGCACGCCAGTGACACCGGACGAAGGCGGTGTGGTGCGAATGAACAAAGCCTAGGCGGGTTTGCTCCAAACGTGGTCCAGTAGACCGCGCCCCGAGACGGACCGCTACTGTCGTTACTTTCCGACAGCTACGCAGACGGCCGCCGCTCGATCAATCTATTGGAGCGCTCCGCAGATCGTCCGTGAGCTCGAGCAACGAGAGCGAGAGATCGTCCGGCGAGTCGTGCGCGCGGGTTCGTACGGTGACGGCATTGCCCAGGGAATCCTGCGTCGTGCGGCCGCCGCGATCCTCTTGGCGGCGGCAGCACAGGGGACGTTCAATTTTCACCGTATCGCTGATGTCGTGAATCTCTTCTTTCATGTGGCGTGCCGACGTACTTACCTTGGGCCCATGATAATTCCTCGGCGCGGCGTCCGGGTTGACATAAGTGCCGGGGAATCGTTATCTCATCGGCAGTTACGCCAGAATTCCGGCCCCTACGTTGGTTTCCAAAACGTGATGATTAGGCCGCCGGCGATCACCAGAACGCCGCCCACGACGATAGGCAGAGTGGGAAGAGTCCGAAAGGCGATGAAATTGATCACCTGCCAAACTACGAACAGTGTTGCCAAGTACAAGCCGACCACCTGACCGAACTCCAATGGCGCGAGGTTCAAGAGTGTGCCGTAGCCGAACAGTAAGACACCGCCTGCGAAAAACAGCCCCAGGCGAATGAGGCCCCCATGATTGTAAATGGCGGAGCGCACCACAGCGTCGCCGCTGACTTCGAGTATGGTCGCGGCCAGCAGGAAAACTACTGCGGGAATGCCCTGCAACGCATTAGGCATGGTTCTGTCTCCTGCTCAACCCAGCGGCAGATTGTGCGGCCGCACCAACAGATGCCAGTCCTGGTGCTCCTCGAGGATGAGTGCGATGGCGGCCTCGATTGCTGCCTTGAGTACGCTTACATCGATTGCCGAGGCCGCCGGCTCGAGCACGGCCCGAATGCGGTCCATGGCACCCTGCAGTTCGACCACCAAGCGCTGCGACGTGGTCTCCAGGCGATAGGCCTCGGATTGCGCGAGCGCGCCGTGCAGGGAGGCGCCGAGCGCGGGGAAGAATGTCGTCACCAGTGAGAGCCACAGCGTGTGGACCACCAAGTGCAGCAGTGCGCCCACGGCGGTAAGGGCGAACAGGGCGGTGTTTACATTGTGCACGCGGTGCCGCAGTGCGTGCTGCTTGTTGGAGATGCGGTAGTGGTAGCGGCGCTGCTGTTCGAGAATGTCGATGGTCCAACGCGCGTAGCCGGAAATGAATGCAAGATCGGACCAAGCCGCCGCGAGCAGAGTACGCGCCAGGGACTCGTTCTCGGCGCATAGCGCGGTCACATCGTCGACGCCGCGCAGGTGCTGGCCGGGATCGAACACGCGCAAATACCAATTCGCCTCTATGGGCGCACCGTCGGCAGCCGTCGAGCCGCCGCCTGCCGCCGCAGATGTGAGATCGAGCAGCGGCGCCAGCATGGGCAGGTACCAGGTCAGCTCGGCAGTGGTGCGGGCGCGCAGCCAGTGTGCCTGCCAGTTGCGCCGGTGACCCAGCCAGTAAATCGTGCTGACAGAGCCGATGACGCATACCTCGCCAATCGCCCACAACCCGGCCAAGGGATGCAGGCGGTGGTTGGCGCTGTCCCAGCCCAGTGCCAGGGGCATGACCGCGAATAGCACGGCAATCGCGCTCAATAGATAGATGGCCCAGAAACCGCTGCGGTAGCGGTGGCCATAATGGATGGCGCGCTCATCGAAGCGTTGATGTGGACCTGCAACGGCGTCGATGAGCGGCCGCAGCGCGGCGGGAGCCTGCGGTAGCGGCGCCGGCGGCAGCGATTCGATATGTGCGCCGATCAGCAGCAGGCGTTGGACGAACTGGTGCAGAGCCATTGAGTGTCAGTCGACGATTTCATAGGTGGTGGCAAAGATGTCCCGAGATACGATCCCGAGACTGCCGTCGCCGTAGTCGACCAGCCACTCGCCGGGCCGTCCGGTCAAACGCGACACGCCATCGGCCAACAGCACTTCAAATCCTTCGTTCATCGGCACCGCCATGATGCGATTGGGCAGACTGACATAGCGTCCCGCTTCGCCGGCGACGGTCGGCGGCACCGGCCGGTACTTGTCGGCAAACCGTGCGCGTGAAACGCGCCAGTGTTCACCCGCCGTTCCCGTGATAATGGCATCGCCGGGCGCGGCGTGCACCAGGCCCTCGGATGTTTGCACGGTGCAGGCGACGGCGGTGAATCGCACGTCGATCTCGTGCTCGAGCTTGCGTGCATGCACGCGGCGCGGATGGGCACTGATCGGGCTCGAGTAGCCGCGTTGCCTGCTGGAGGTAAACACGGGCAATGGCCCCGGACTCACTTAGCTCCCTCGCTGCGCCGCACTGATCAGCCCGCGCCACAGGCGTATGTCGTGCAGACCGCGCAGAGTCGGCGGCGTGGCATCCAAGAGTGCAGCGGCCTCATTCAAGAGCGGCGCGCGCCGGCCGGGATCGATGAGCGCCTGGGCGTACAGGGCGGCGGCGAGTTCGGCGGGCTGCCAAACGTCGCCGTGATTGTGCGCCTTGAGTTCCCGCTGATACCGCACCACCGGAGCGATCACCTGGGCGGCCTCGGCCAGTTTGCCTTGCTTCGCCAGCGCCATCGTCAGCCAGGTGGATAACTCCTTCAGATTGCGCTGGTCGGACGCGCCTTCCGTCGCCCAATGGGTGCGGGCCTCCAGCGCCTGGCGCTCGGCTTGCTCGGCGGCTGTGTAGTTGCCTAGAAAGTAATCCGCGCGACCCGCGACGTGCAGGCCGGAGTAGGCGGTAATAGCTACCTGGTTTGCCTGGAAGGTGCCGACGGTCTTGGCGGACTGTAGTTGCTGAACGGCTCCCTGCGCCACGCGGCGCGCTTCGGCCAAGTCATCGCGCTCCAGCGCGATAGTTGCGCGGGCAATGGTCAGCATGTTCTCGATCAGCCTGGGTGCCAGGCTCCCTTGCGGCTCGCTGGCGCGAAGCCTGTCCAGAAAAGGCATCTCGGCGGCAATGCTGACTGCGGCTCCGGTGCCGTCGCCCATCTGAGCCTGCGACGTGGCCAGGCCCAGCACAGTGGCTGCCTGGGTAATGGCAAAGGTGGCACCGCCGCCGGCCGCACGGCCATAGTCATCGATGGCCTTCTGATAGAAGGGGATGGAGTCGCGCAGCTGGCCTGCCGCCCACAGGGCATCGCCAGTGGTGGACTGCGCCACCCCTAAATTATTCAGGCTGGTGACGTTGTGCGGATCCAGCTGCAGCAAGGTCACGGACACCTGCTCGTCGCGCTTCGCAGTGCGTAACATTTCGGCGGGGTCCAGGGCGTTCTGCGCCGCGCCGCTGAGACTGTTTGAAACGACTTGTTCGGCGTGCAGCGCCAGACGATAGCCGGGGCGCAGGACCAGCACCTGATCGGCGATGGCGAACACCTCTTCACCCACGCGCCGCGCCTCGGCGTCGCGGCCCAGGAAGACCAGGCAGGTCGCGTACCAGGCGCCCGACTCGGCGTAGTACGCCGCCATGTCCACGTCGGCGAGATTGCGCGCGCCCAGGTCCTGCGCCAGCTGCATGGCGTGTTGCAGCAGAGGAACCCCGGCCGCGTATTGATTGGAGCTCGAATCCTCGAACCCGGCGCGCACCAGGCTTTCGACATAGGCGCGGCGCGAGGCCACCGATGCCCCGGGCGCCTCGGCAATGGGGCGCAAAATCGCGAGCGAACGCTGTTCGGTGATGGGCCCATCCGGGTCGTTGCGGTTGTCGAGGATCTGCGATTGCGTGGTATATCCCAATGCCAGCGCGATCGCGGTGGCCTCGGAGCCATCGCCCTGGCGGCGCAGCTGCTCCAAACGCTGCACGGATTCGTCGGCACTCTTTATCGCGATGTCCAGATCGCCGAGCTGGCGATTGGCGCGCGCGTAGTACTGCATGGCCGTGGCGCCGTTGCGGATGGTCTCCGCGCCCAGCAGCGGCGCCGGCAGCGAATGAAAGTATTCGATCTGCCGCGCGGAGAATTCCTTGATCATGTTGATGCGGCCAAAGCTCTGCAATTCGCGCACGAAATCGTCGCTGAGATAACCGAGCAGGTGCTCGGCGCCGGCGCGCGCCTGTTCGGCCTGGGCACGGGTCTCGACGGCGAGGCGCTCGGCGCGGTGCGCGCGCTGCGTGCTCAAGTAGGCAAAGATGGCCGCGACCACCGCAGCGGCGGCGAGTACGATGCAGCCGGTGGCTATCTGTCTCGCTCGTACCAGCGCGCGCCGTGTCGCGAGCTCGCGTTCGTGCTGCTCTGCCAGCAGCCGCTCGGTGGCCTCGCGCGACTCGCGCTCGCGGCGCAGATCGCGGCTGCTCTTGACCACGCCGCAGAGCACATCGTGGGTGAGTTCCACCCGGCGCATATCCAGCCGTTCTTCGATGCGCAGCAGCCGGCGGTTGACGAGCACGGCCAGCGTGCCGGGCGCCGCGCCCGCGGCCTTGAAGCGTGACAGAAGCCGCTCCTCGGCGATGTTCTCGCGAAAACCCGAGCTGGTGAGCAGATCGTCTTCGACCACCTGACGCACGGCCGGCGGCTGATCGGCCAGAGATCGCTCGTAGAAGTTGCTCAAAATGCTGGCGTGAGATCCGGCGAGCAGGTCGAGCGAGATCTCATCGCGCCCCTGGGCGATGCGCGTGTCATTGAGTTCGCGACATATCAAGCTGAGCAGCGAGGGTTCGACTTCGGCGTGGGCGAGTTCCGAGCCGCCGGCCACGAAACGCACGATGGCCCCCGCAACTTCCTCCGTGACCAGGCGTTTGCCCGGCTGCAGCACGGCGGCCAGCGCCTGCTCGCCATCCATGGGCGCAAGCCGCAGTCGATTTTGCGAAATGCTGGGCATGGCCTTCTTCAGGCCCTCGAGCGGCGCAAGATAATCCTCGCGCAGGGCAATGAGCACGCGGTAGTCGCCGCGGGCGAAGTCGAAGCGCTCGGCGCCCGATTCGTCTTCGTCGAGCTTGGCCTGGAGCGACTTGGGCGGCCGGTTCTCCACCAGGTCGGACAGCTCTTCGATGAAGCGCGCGGCGCGGGCGCGGCCGAACTCATCGCTTTGCGCCAGCGTGAATATCTCTTCGAACTGGTCGAAGATCAGCAGCGGAGTCAGGGTGGCGCCGGACTCGTCGCGCAGCACGTCATCGCGATGATGCAGGAATTCCCAGAGCGATTCGCCCTCGATGGCGACGCCGGCCTGGGACCACTCGCCGTAGCGCCTTGCGCCGCGCAGGATGGCCTGCTTGATCTGCTCGGCGGGCTCCGGTGAATCCTTGCCGTAATCGATGCGCACATACACCGGGCAGTAGCCTTGGGCGCGCAGCCGCGGTACCAGACCCGCGCGCAATATCGAGGTTTTGCCCAGGCCCGACTGGCCGAACAGCACGGTGAGCAGCTTGCGTTGCACCCGGCGCGCCAGTTCGGCCACCTCGTCCTCGCGGCCGAAGAAAAACGCGCGTGTTTCCTCGGTAAAGGACGCCAAGCCCAGCCAGGGGTTGCGTTCGTCCACCGTCGCCGCCGTGGCGTCGATCGGCGCAGGCTCCTTCGGCTGTGCGTTCACTGCGAGCGCGCCCGCATGAAGTCCACCAGCCGCTGCGCGAACTCAGGGGGCACCTGTCCGCCCGGCAGCTGCGTGAAATGCAGGGCCTTGAATTTGTCCGGCACCAGTG
>JANYIY010000469.1 GCA_025358615.1 Gammaproteobacteria bacterium
GGTAGTCCAAGTTCTTGTCCGCACCCCCCCTTGGTCAGAATTGCACGCCGGTTTACACCGCTCAGTTCCCGCGGTAAGTGTTTGCGGCCCAGAAATGTCGCTTGCCACTTGGTCATTGCATCCCCCTTTTTGCGAGGTAAGATAGCGCTCAAAAGTCAGGGGGAAGCAACGACTTGTTTTAGCGGGAGAAGTTGGCACTACGCTCTATAATTACCGGGAAATCCTACCGTCACTTTTGGAAGCAAAAATGAGCCGACCCCAGGCCACACAGAAGAATATTAACCTCGAAATCCTTAGGACCCTCAGGGTACCCGTCCCTCCGATCGGGTTGCAGGATGCTTTTTCGTCTCAAGTAAAGAAATTGCGGTCATTAGCTCACTCGCAGTTCGTGGCGAGTAGCCTCGCAAATTATTCCTTTCAGTCCCTGCTAGCGGGGGTGTTTGGGACGCCCACGTAATCTGCCTAGAAATTGACCGGCCCGCGTACCCGATTACGCACGATAAGGCGGGCTTAGCGCACGTTATCGACTATGAGGATATATCGGGCCAATACCAGCCGCACAAGATACTGAATTGCACACGGTAAAAGCTGATGGCGAATCAGCATGGCTTGTTTCTGAGTGGGACAGACGGGACGGCATGCATTCATCCTCGTACTTGGCTTGATAGCTGGCGACGCCGCTGGTGTTGATCAGGCGCTCAGCTCGCGCTCTAGAATTTTCGGATTGTCCCGCCAGCGGCTGAGCCAATCTGCGGCCACGTCGCCAGGATACACATCCTCGACCCCGTCCTTCAGAGCGCCGATCACGGCTTGGGCCAGTGCGTGCGGCGTCAGCTTGGGCGAGGGCATGGCCTGGTTCCATTCGTCGTCGATGGGGCCGGGGAACACATTGATCACGCGCACGCCGCTCGGCCTCATTTCCGCGCGCAGGCATTGCGAAAGCGACAGGGCGGCTGCCTTGGAGGCGGAGAATGTTCCTTGAGGCGGAAAGTTGCTGAGCGCGTAGATAGACAAGAGGTTGACCCAGGCAATCGGGCCGGGCGGACCATCGGCGCCGCGGGAAGTCATGGCCGGACCCATTTCATGGGCGAGGCGCAGCAACCCTAAATAGTGGATGTCCATTTCCGCTTGCGCTGCGTCGATGCCGTTGCCTGTGGCGATGCCGCCGCGTGTGGCGCTTTTGCCCGCGGCGATGCCGAGCGGCGGGTGCAATTCGGCGTTGTTGATCAGAATGTCCACTTGGTCGCCGATTGCGCCCGCCACGTGCTTCACGCTCTTCGAGTCGGTCAGATCGAGCGGTTGCATGGCCACGCGCGGCAAGGCGGCTAGCTCCGCACATCCCGGATACTTCTTCCATGATTTGCCATGGCCTACCCAAACTTGGGTTGCGCCGGCGGCCAGCATCTGGCGCGCGAGGGCTTGACCCACGGCCGTCTGGCCGTCGGTGACCAACACCTTGCGACCCTTCGGGTCGCAGATCATTTCGCGTAATTGCCTATCATTAACCATAGTAGTCACCTCGTCGATGGGAAATGCCACCAGCACACCCTGTCCGGATTTATCGAGTCTCGCTGTGACGCGCACCCGCACGGGCGCCGCCGCGCCGGCGGCCGGCAAGTGCGTTATCAGGGTGGGCCCTGCATCGAGCCGTACCATGCCGATTCGCCACGGCGCGCGCTCGCGAAAGTATGAATCCTGGCTAAGATGCACGGTGGTCTCGGCGATCAGTTCGCCGCTGCCGGTTTGATCGGTCCAAGGCAGCCGGTCGGAGAGACAGTGGCGACAGGTTTCGCGAGGGGGATACTGAACGGCACCGCAGTCGGCACACACCTGCAGTTGGAACCGGCCCAGCGCAGCGGCGGCGGTCAAGCCGAGTGCCGCGCGCGAGCGTGCTGCGGGGGGCAGCGCGGGCATATGACCGGGCAGGTGCAGGATCATGTGTCGGCCTTTCCCAGCACGGCGGCAGCGGAGCACAGGCCGCGATCATAGGTGATCATGCCGAAGCCCGCGACCATCGCGAAACGTGCTTCCGGAACCGGACGCGCGAGGTTGCGGCCGCTCAGTTGTCGAATGGATTCCACGAGGCCGAGGAACCCTGCGGCGCAGCCGGCTTGTCCCACCGACAGCTGGCCGCCGCTGGTATTGAGGGGAAAGGAACCGTCGGCGCTAAAGCTGTGGCGGCGGATGAATTCGGGGCCTTCGCCTTTGGCGCAAAATCCCAGATCTTCGATTTGAATGAGCGACATCACCGGATAGTCGTCATAGGTTTGAAGAAAATCGACGTCCGAGGGCTCGATGCCTGCACTGCTGTACAGATGCTCGCGATCCTGAACCCAGCCGCCGCGCATCTGGATCGGATCGTCGGGAAAGGCGTTATGCCGCTCGCTGGTGGAGCGCACCGTCACATAGGGAAGGCCCAAGGCCTCGGCGCGGCGGCGCTGCATGACCAGAAAGGCTTCGGCGCCGGCGCAAGGCATGACGCAGTCGAACAGCCGGAGGGGATCCGCGATGAGCCGCGCATCCAGATACTCCTGAAGTGTGAGCTGCTTTTTGAACAGGGCGTGCGGATAGGTGAGCGCGTTCTCGCGTTGAGCCACACAGAGCTTGCCGAAGTCCTCGCGAGTTGCGCCGTACTCGCGCATGTAGTACGAAGTCAGAAAGGCGAAGCTGGCGTTCGGTCCTCCGGATCCATACGGGAGTACCGCGTCGCGGGCGAATACGCTGAAGTTGCCGAGACTTTGCCGAAAAGAGTCCAGGTAATTGGTGTCGGCGCCGATGCAGGCGACCACCTCGGCGTCTCCCGCCTGCACCGCACGCAAGGCGCGGCGAAGCGCGACGATGCCACTCGCGCCACCCAGCGGAATATGATCCAGCCAGCGCAGGCTGATGCCTAGGTGCTGGGTCAATCCGATTGCGGTGTCCGGCGTCAGAGTAAAGCTGCCCAGGCTCATGCCATCGATGTCGGCTTTCGTGAGTCCGGAGGATTTCACGAGCCGCGACAACGCTTGGGCGGCGAACCAGTGCGCCGTACGAATGGAGTGACGGGTATACGGCAGCGTGACCGGCGCTACCAGCACCACATCCGCGTAATCACGGCTGCTTTCGGTTTCAGACATGGCGTTTTTTCAAGTGCCGCAAATCAAATAGGTCCGCGGACTCGATCGCGGCGGTAGCGAGCGCCTTGATGCGTGCGCGGGCCAGCTTCTGCGATGCGGTCTGGGGCAATTTCTCGCGAAACCCTATGTAGCCGGGAACCTTATAGTAGGCGAGGATCTGCTGACAATGCGCCTGCAGCCGCAACGCGGTGTCAGCGGTTGCGGATACTCCGGTTCGCGGAACGACGAAGGCGAAGACTTCCTCGCCACGGATATCGTCGGTGACCGGGCAGACGGCAGTCGCGGTGACGTCTGGGTGGGTCAGCAACGCGCTCTCCACTTCGACGGCGGCGATATTCTCGCCGCTTCGGCGCACGATATTTCTCGAGCGGTCGACGAAGAAAAAGGAGCCATCGATTTCGGTGCGCACCAGGTCGCCGGTATGAAACCAACCGTCGCGCCAGGCCAGCTCGTTGGCAGCGGGGTCCTTGTAGTAGCCGCTGAAGAAGCCGCGGCGCGCCTGCGCTCCTTCGCGTCTCACCAGCAATTCGCCCGCCGTGCCCGGCGCCACATCGGCGCCCTCGTCATCCACGATGCGATACGCCAATCCGATCGGAGCCCGGCCGAAGCAGCGTTGACCGGGATGCCGTGGATCGAGGTTGGCGGTGATCCACGCTCCCGCACCCGTTTCGGTCATGGCCCAGGCTTCGATCAGGGGCACCTTGAATCGGGCTTCGAACGCCGCGTGATGCCGAGGATCGACGCCGGCGCCGAAGGCGAAGCGCACGGAACCGCTGAGATCGTCGCGGTCCGTGGCGGGCGCATTCAACAACATCGCGGGCATCACTCCTAAGTAGTGAAACGCCGTGGCGCGGCTGGTCCGAATCGACTGCCACCAGGTCGACGGGTGAAAGCGATCGAGCTGCACCAGGCATCCGCCCGTCATGAGCATCACCATGAAGGAAACGGCCAGCGCATTCATGTGGGTGACCGGAAGCGGGGTTGCCAGCCGGTCGCCCGGACCATCGAAGCGGCAATGGCCGCCGAGACCGGCGTACAGACGTCCGATGTCCAAGAAGTACTCGTTGTTTAGAATGCAGCCCTTGGGAAGTCCGGTGGTTCCGGAGGTGTAGAGCAGGGCCACTTCGTCCGCAGCAGCGGAGGGCGGCGCGGCGGGTGCCGCATACTCGAGACCGCTGGCAACGAGCACGTGGAGGGAAACGGACTCAGGCAGCGCTGCCCGTATATGCGGGGCATGACCCGCATGTGTGATGGCGAGTGCAATGTCCGCGTGGTCGATCACATAGCTCAATTCGGCCGGACTCATGGCGGCATTGAGCGGCACAATGCTCACGCCGAGTTGGGCGAGCGCGAGAAAGTGAATGAAGAACTCCGGCCGGTTGTCGAGAGCCAGTGCCATACGATGGCCCGCCCGGTAACCCGCTTTCTGAAACCGGGCGACGACCCGCGCGACTCGATCCGCAGCTTCGCCGTAGGTCAGGGTCAGTGCCGAGTCGGAGTATTCACCGCAGGCCTCGGTGGGGACGTGCAGGAAATCGCGGTCCGCATAGGTCGTGGCCGTGTGTCGGAACCATTGAGAGACCGTCCGTCCGTCAAAATTGGGTGTCATCGGGATTCAGGCGAGGGCTTCAGTAATGGATGCTGCCGATGGAGGTGCCGCCGCAGACGAACAGAGTCTGGCCGGTGACGAAGCCCGCAGCGGGGTCCGCGAAGAACAGCACCGCGCGTGCCACATCCTCGGGACGGCCGAGACGTTTCACGGGCACGGCGTCGATGATGCGCGGCAACTTCGGACTATCCCGCGGAATGACCTCGTGGAACATGGTGGTTGCCTCAATCGGACCGGGCGCCACTACATTCGCCGTGATCCCGTGGGTGCCCAGCTCCAGTGCCCAGGTGCGCGCCATTCCCAGCATGCCCGCCTTGGTCGCGGAATAGGCCGTGCGGTTGGCGAGGCCGAGAATCGCGCGCGTCGATATGAGCACGATCCGCCCGAAGCCCTGCTGTTTCATGGCGGGGAGGTTGGCTTGAACCAGGGATAACGGTGCGGATAGATGCAGGCGAGTCAGCGATTCCAGATCATCGAGGGTGACCGACTCGAGAGGCTTCTCGCGGATGGCTCCCGCATTGTGGACTACGGTGGTGATGGGGAAGCGGCTCGCCACATCGAAGGCGACTTCGCGGGTTGCGGCCGCGTCGGTGAGATCCACCTCCACGTGTAGCACTCCGGAGATGATGGGGTCCGCGGCTCTCCTGGCCATGGAAATCACCTCATATCCCAATTTCAGAAATGCGCGACATAGCTCGGCACCTATTCCTGAGCTGCCGCCGGTCACCAAAACGTATTTTTCATTCATCTCGCAGGGACCTTGAGCTAGATCAACAGCTGGATGGAGGGCAGCGCGGCGTCGCAGTTCAGCAGCTCGATTTTTTTCATGCGAATCCGCAGTGTTCCGTCGATGGACGTCAGATGATGATAGGCGATGCCGGCCAAAAAGATCTGGGTGTCGAGCTGAGTTTCGACATACATGAACGGCGTACGCATGAGAAAGTCGCCGGCATTGAGCATAAATTCTGCCGCAATGACTGGGACGCCTGCGGCGGAGTGCACGACTTGCTCGAGTGCCGGCTGCTGCAATACATGCTGGCAATAGCTGGGTTGCTGCTGCGAGAAGGCGTTCGGATGGCGCAGCCGCTCGATGCGTAGCTTTAGCAGCAGTTTATCCTCATAGAACAACGAGGTGTGCATGCGCCCGTCCGGCTGGCCGCGGGTCAGCGGCATCCAATAGCGGGCGTCGTCGGTGAATAGCTCATACCAGGCGTCGAAGCGCTTCTCGTCCAGAAGGCGAGCTTCGAGGTAGACGAATTCAGCGAGCCTAAATTCGGGTGAGTGATGATCAGCCATGCACGTTCATTCCTGAGTCATTCCGGCGGTCATGAACTTCGCCCAGGCGTGCGCCTGCCCTCGCATCGGCACCTCGTTGGTCGCCCCGTAGACGCCGGCGATGGGATGCTCTTCGGCCGGCGGGTGACCTCGATGCAGGCTGATCCAATCGTTGACGCCCGCGGCGAGGCCTTCTTGAATGGATTTATAGCAATGGAGGTCGTCGTGCCCAACCACCGAGGTGGGGGCGTTGATCAGACGCGAGTAGGTGGTCGTGCGCTCCAGCAGTTCATCCGGCGCGCCGACCAGCCGAAATGTCCAGCTCTCGATCAGTGTCTTGTCCACCGCCAGCGGCCGCGCCACGCGAATGGCCTGAATGGCGCCCTTGATGGTGAGACCGGGGTAATAGACGGTATTGTGACGGGCCTCGGCCAGTATCTGACGGCTGCGCTCTTCGCCATAGGCGGCGATCATGGCTCGTTCATAGGACCCGACGCTCGAGTACTGGGAGTGAATGGAGAAATTCACGCCGGTGTAGCTGTGCCCGTTATCGTAGATTTTGACGCCCATCTTGTCGAAGAAATCATAGTCGTTCACGAAGGGGGTGAATTGTTCGATCACCATGGGCTTGGGCGTGCCCGGCGCGGCGTCTTGCCATAGACGCTTCGCGGTGCCCGCCGATGACTCGTGCGCCACCATTGGATGCATGGCATCGTTCAGGTTCTCGACGAACATTTTCCAATTGCAGTCGTGTAGATAGCGAAGTACGCCGCCTGCCACTTCGAGGCGTCCTTCAGGCGCTCGATCCACCAAATTGTCGATGGAACTTAAGGATCCGCCGAAATAGTCGTGAAAATCGATGCCGGTGGAGGCGAGCCGCGTGAACACGAAGCCGCGGTAGTTCACTGAGGCGAATTCCGGCAAACCCTGGGCCGCCTGGGTACTCTGAAAGTCGGTACCGTCGTAGCCGCTCTTGAGCGGCACGGTGCGCAGGCTGCCATCGAGCCGGTAGGTCCAGCCGTGGTAGGGGCAGCGCAGCATGTTGGCCGGACATTTACCGTGCATGGCGCTGACGAGCTTGGTGCCCTTGTGAGCGCAGCGGTTGGACAGTACCCGGACGCTCCCATCGGCGCCGCGGATCATGATGACGGGCTCGCGGCCGATGGCTGTGCTGTAAAAGTCGCCGGGAAGCGGAACCTGGCTGTCATGGCCGACGAAAATCCAGGCGTTGCGCCAAAGCTGTTCCATTTCGACATCAAACAGCTCGCGATCCACGTACACGTCGCGATGCACCGAATCCGCGCGAACGAGGGCCCGGACCGCGCCTGGATCATTGCGATACCGCGTCATATAGAACAACCTTTTATAGCTGGACGCGATATGATAGTAGAATATTCACGTGATTTTGCAACTATTTAGATGAAGTGAGGCGAAGTGCCGCGGCGGGACAAGAAGCGACCGATGTCGGACAAGGGAAAAGTGTTGAACAAGGGCAAGGCCGGGGTTGCTATCGATGCGAAGCGGCGTGGCGATCCGGCGTTTGCGGATTTCCGAATCGCTGATTCACCCTTTTACCTGCTTGCACAAACGACCGCGCGTTATTCCATCGACATGGAGAATGCGCTGCATGCCATCGACATGGACTTGCCAAGCTGGCGGGCGCTGATGATTCTCTCAGAGCGCAATCCGAGCAGCGTCAGTGAAATCGCGGAGCGGGCGGTGATGCGGCTGTCGACCATGACCCGGGTGATACAGCGGCTCGAAAAGCGAGGGCTGCTCAAGGTGAAGCGGCGCAAGGGTGACGCGCGAGTAACCGAGGTTTACATCAACACAAAGGGCGTGAGCACCACGCAGCAAGTTCGCGACATCGCGAGCCGCTTCTACAACATCGCGTTTCACGATTTTGAAGCGGCGGAAATTGATGGGTTGAATGACCTGTTGCGCAGGGTATTCGGAAATCTTGCGCTGCGGCCGGCCATCTCTGCGGTCTTGGCGCACTCGGCCGTCGGCGTCGACACATAGTAAATCCAGACCGAAAGCACGCTGTCGATTTTCGTAGTCTCTGTCCAATCCTTCCGCAATTGATGTCCAATTACGGTGGTGCACTTTGATTCACGCGAGTTCTTGAAGTTCAATCCACCGTGTGCGGCGATATTCTGGCGGCCACTGACTTTGCCGTTGGGCCAACCACCGTCGGCTCGCCGGAGCTGATCCCGGAAGTAGGGCGCGCTGCCGATCTTGGGTGTTGGTCCCAGAAGAACGATCGGATGCCGCGGTATGACACGATGCCAACAGTGCGTGTGCGGTCCAGAGCGCACCTGCGCGTACCTTCGGATTTGCGATGTCGCGCAGACTGCGTGTCAATTGACTCGCACGGTAGTCGGACGCTGACATCCGCCGCCCTCGCCCTATCAGTCCATACCCCTCCTGCTCCTCAGTGGGGGTGAAGTCTTCAGCGACAGACCAGGATCGAACAGGCTCGAAATGAGTCAGGGCCCATGTCGTCACGTCCTCAACGATCATCAAGAATGCCGGCGCCGTCAACGTTCCCCACTGAAATGCGTTGGGCGCAGTACCTGCGATCGCGGCGGCCGTGGTTTGTTCAATCTCCAACAGGCTGCCGAGCATCACGACGCGGACAGTGGGTTGAGACGGCACCTTCAAGGCCCGATATCGATTGGCGGCCAGCAATTCTCGATGGCTCTTCAGCGCGGCGTGCGACCATGATGACCCAACTCTACTATGATTGCTGGTGAGTAATCGATTGACAGGTGCACACATAGTTTGCATAGTTGCACGAAGGCTAGACAGGACTTTGAGTCGGCGAGAATTTCCACTAAATCCTGGAGTTTTGCGAGTTGAACATTCGACGAATGTCTGATCAACCTGGGCTGGCTGAGCCTCGTCAGCGTCCTATGGGGGAGCCAATTCCCCGCCTATAAGCTTACCGCAGACTACATGAGCGTTAGCGCGCTCAGCTTTTATACGTTTCTGGTCGCAATTTCCATTCTTGCGCCGTTTAAGTGGCATTCGCGGGGTACTTCGACGTGACCAACTTACTTTCCCACCGCCGACGCGTCGGCAACACATCGCTTCAATTGCCGGCGTTCGGATTCGGAACGGCACATTTGGGCGAGCTTTATGGCAAAGTGGACGAAGAAGACGCGAGAACCACGCTCGATACTGCCTGGAAGCTAGGAATTCGCTACTACGACACTGCCCCCTGGTACGGGCGCGGCCTGTGCGATCATCGCGTCGGCGGATTTCTGCGCACGAAACCACGGTCCGAATTCTATTTGACGACGAAACTCGGGCGCACTCTCCATCGGCCCAAGAATCCACCCACCTTCGATCGGTCACCGTGGGTCGGCGGTTTGAATTTCGACGTTAAGTTCGACTACAGCTATGACGGCTTTATGCGTTCGTACGAGCAGGCGCTGCAGCGCATGGGTATCGACACCGTCGATGCGTTGCTGGTGCATGACCTCGACGAGTCGATCCATGGAGAGCGCTACCAGGACCATCTAGCCGCGTTGGTCGAGTCGGGCATGAGGGCACTCCAGGAACTCAAGTCTTCCGGAGATATCAAGGCGATCGGGATGGGGATCAACACAGGGCACGCATTGAACGCGATCGCCCCGAGCGTCGAGCTTGATTTTGTCCTGGTGGCGATGCCCTACACACTGCTAGATCAGGCGAGCTTGCACACCGGGATGGCCGCTTGCGCGGCGCGCGGCATCAGCGTCATCATTGGCGCTCCATTCGCATCCGGAATTCTTGCGACAGGACCGGGCGCTAACGCCAAATATGATTACGCGGTGGCCTCAGTCGAGGTGCAGGCCAAGGTTCGCGCACTGCAAGCCACCTGTCGTGAGCATGAGGTCAGCCTGCCCGCTGCCGCGTTGCAGTTTCCACTGGCTCACCCTTCTGTCCTATCCATTATTCCAGGCGCGACAAACCCGTCTGAGATCGCGCAGAACATTGCTGCGCTCTCCTCGACAATACCCGAAGCGTTCTGGGCCGCGCTCAAGAGCCAAGGATTGATTGACCCGGTTGCACCGACGCCCGCGCCCGGTTAGCGCGCGGTATAGCCCCCATCGACTGCATAAGTCTGGCCGGTAATCCAAGCCGCGCCATCGGAAGCGAGGAATGCCGCCATCGCAGCGACCTCCTCCGGAGTCCCGGCCCGCGGGATGGGGTGCATGGCACGGCGGTGCGCGAGCTCTGAGGCTGGATCCGCTTCTCTCGACACCATGTCGAGGGAAAACGTGGTTTCGATGAACCCCGGGCAAATGGCATTCGCCCGCACGCCCATATCGGCCAAATCGAGGGCGATCGAGCGGATCATGCCATTGATCGCGGCTTTGCCAGCACAGTACGCGGCACGCTGCCGTAAGCCGACCAGTCC
>JANYIY010000010.1 GCA_025358615.1 Gammaproteobacteria bacterium
TCGGGCTGCGCGCCGCGGCGATACGGATCGTCGAACAGCCCGAGTTGCTCCTTGAGCGTCAACACGCGCCTTACCGACTCATCGATATCGGCCAGCGTCACCAGCCCGCGCTGCAAAGCTATGGGCAATCCGCGGCGATAGGCATCAGCCATCATGTCGATGTCCACACCGGCCTTGAGCGCCAGGGCCGCCGCGTCCGCGAGATCGGCGGCGATGCCGTGATGCATGAGTTCCGCGATGGCGTTGTAGTCGCTGATGACCACGCCCTTGAAGCCGAACCGGCCGCGCAGCCAGCCGCGCAGCAGTTCCTTATTCGCAGTAACCGGCACACCCGCCAGATCGGTGAACGCCGGCATGAGGGCCGCCACACCTGCGCTGACCGCTGCGGCGAACGGCGGCAGGTACACTTCACGCAGGCTGCGGTCGGAGATATCCACCGAGGCATAATCGCGTCCCGCGGTGACGGCACCGTAGGCGCAGAAATGCTTGGCGACTGCAGCCAGCGTGTCCGCCGCGGCCAGACTGTCGCCCTGGAAACCGCGGACCTTCGCCTCCGCAATGCGCGAGGCCAGCCAAGGATCCTCCCCCGGTCCCTCGGCGCTGCGGCCCCAGCGCGGATCGCGTGCCACATCCAGCATCGGTGCAAAGGTCATGGCCAGGCCTTCGGCCGCTGCCTCCTTGGCGGATTCACGCGCCGTGAGCGCCCAGGTCTGTGGGTCGAACAGTGCTGCTTCGCCCAAGGGAATCGGAAACAAGGTGCGATGCCCATGCACCACATCGAAGCCGATGAGCAAGGGGACACCGAGACGGGATTCTTCGACGGCCAGGCGCTGCATCTCACGAACATGGGCCGCGCCGACCATATTGAGCAGATTACCGATGGTGCCGGCCTTGATCGCCTCGGTGGAATCGCCGGCAATGATCGGTCCGGTCACCGCATAGCTCGAAGCCGTCATGGTCAGCTGGCCGAGTTTCTCCGCCAACGTCATAGCACCGATCAGCTGCTCGATCCGGCTCAAAATTTCACCTCGCGCCGCGCATTGCCCGATAATGACCTGTTCACATTGCTCCAGAGACCACGCATGAACGTCGAATCGACCACCGAAGAGATTGCCAATTCCCGCCTCGTGCCGCAACTCAGCATGATGATAGGGGCGCTGTGGGCTGCGCCGGTGCGCAACGCCTTGTTGTTACTCGCAAGCGCACTATTCGTCGTCATCGCCGTCACCGCCTATGGACAAATACGACTCAATACTTGGAATCAGCCCTTCTATGATGCGCTGTCGCGTCACGACTTTGCACAATTCCTGGTGCAATTGAGTGTCTTCGGCTTGCTTGCCGGAGCGCTTTTGGTTCTCAATGTGGGGCAGCGCTGGCTCACCGAAACCCTGAAACTGCGGCTGCGCCAGGGTCTGGCGCGCGACTTGATCCGCAATTGGCTGCAGCCGGGACGTGCCTTCCGGCTTGCCAATTCCGGCGCCATGGGCGTGAATCCGGATCAGCGCATGCACGAGGATGCGCGTCATCTCACCGAACTGTCGGCCGACCTTGGCATCGGCCTGCTGCAATCCTCGATACTGCTGATTACCTTCGTGAAAGTGTTGTGGTCCCTGTCGAACAATTTCGCGTTTCACATTGCAGACCGGCAAATCGATATCCCAGGTTACATGGTGTGGGCCGCCGTGCTCTATTCGGGATCGGCTTCGATGCTGAGTTATTGGGTGGGCCGCACTCTGGTCGACCGCAACGCGCTGCGCTATGCGCGCGAGGCCGATATGCGTTTCTCGCTGGTGCGGATCAATGAACACATCGACGCCATCGCATTGAGCGCAGGTGAAGCGGACGAGGAGAGGCGCGTCGAGCTCGATCTCAACGCCGTGCTGGCCGCGACCGCGCGGCTGGTCACCGGTCTTACCAATCTCACTTGGATCACGGCCGGCTACGGCTGGTTCACGCTGGTCGCTCCCATACTGGTCGCAGCGCCGCTGTACTTTGCGGGAAATATCACCTTCGGCGGCCTCATGCTGGCAGCCGGCGCCTTCATTCAAGTGCAGTCCTCGCTGCGTTGGTTCGTGGACAATTTCAGCACCATTGCCGATTGGCGCGCGACGCTGCTGCGGGTCGCGGGCTTCCGCCGCGCCATCATCGAAACCGACGTGTTGCACGATGTGGAAAGCCGTATCGCCTTCGTCGAAGGAGAACCCGGCATCATCAGCATTGATGACTTGGAGATCGCCTCGCCCGCCGGCGCCACTATGCTCGCGGAGAAGAAGATTGCGATCAAGGCGGGAGAACGTGTCTTGATCGTCGGGGAATCCGGGACCGGCAAGACTTTACTGTTTCGCGCACTCGCCGGGCTGTGGCCTTGGGGCGAGGGCAGAATCGCCCGCCCGCGAGGCGAAGAGATGCTCTACATGCCGCGTACCCCCTATCTTCCGCCTGGCACGCTGCGCGAGGTGCTCGCCTACCCGGCGGCCACGGATAAATTCGTGGCGGCCGATTATGCGCATGCGCTGACTCGCCTCAAGCTCGAGCGCTTGGTGCCGAGGCTGGATATAGATCATCGCTGGGATCGGGAACTGGGCGAGGACGAGCAACAGACGCTGGCTTTCGCGCGCGTCGTGCTGCACGCCCCACCGTGGGTACTCATCGATGAGATACTCGATTCCCTGGAAGATGACGTGCGTCAGAACATCCTCGACATTTTTGTTGCCGATCTGCCGCGCACCGGCGTCATCCACATCGGCCGCGCCGACGCCCGCGATCATCTTTTCTCGCGGGTGCTGCACCTGGTCAAGGATCCGACGCTGCGTCGACTCCCGGTACCCGCAGTGCTGGGTGCAGCGGCGGCGCCGGCCGCCGCCTAGAGCTCAAATCGCCCGTCGAATCGACTCGAGTACAACTCCTTCAGCATGCGTACCGGGCCGGCGAAGCAAATCGCCAAATGCGCTTGCCGGCACGGCGGGGCTCATCAAAAAGCCCTGAATTGCGTCGCAGGACTCTGCCGACAGGAACTGCAGCTGCGCTTTGGTCTCTACGCCCTCGGCCACGATCTTGAGATCCAAACTGTGGCCGAGCGCGATAATGGCCCGCACGATTGCGGCATCGTCGGGGTCATCGCTGATGTCTGCGACGAAAGAGCGGTCTATCTTCAGCGTATCGAGGGGAAAGCGTTTCAAGTAGTTCAGCGAGCAATATCCCGTACCAAAATCATCGATCGCCAACGCGAAGCCGAACTCCTTGAGCGCCAGCAGCGAGCGTCGCCCGGCCTCCGCGTCCTGCATCAACACCCCTTCGGTCAATTCGAGCTCGAATAGCGACGGCGACAATTGCGCCTCAGTCACCGTATCACTGAGGCGCAGCAACGCTTCCGGCTGCATGAAGTCCCGGCCGGACACATTCACCGCGATACGCGGCAGCTGCAGGCCTTGGTCGCGCCATTGACATAGGTCACGGCAGACTCGCTGTAGTGCCCACCGACCCATATCGCCGATCAAGCCGGTCTCCTCGGCCACCGCAATGAAATCGGCTGTGGGTATCTGGCCCCGTTCCGGATGAAACCAGCGCAACAGCGCTTCGCCGCCGAACAATGTCAGGCCGCGGAGTTGGTACTTCGGCTGGTAATAGACCTCGAGACTGGAATTCTCGACGGCCCGACGCAACTCCATCTCCAGCGACAGCCGCTTCAGAGCGCGCACATTCATGGCGCCGTCGTAGACCCGCTGCTGGTTGCGGCCACCCGCCTTTGCCTCGTACATTGCGCCGTCCGCATTCTTGAGCAGGCTTTGCGCGTCGCCGCCGTGCTCCGGATACATGGCGATGCCTATGCTCGGGGTCACCACCAACTCATAACTTTCCTGCTGAAACGGTGCGGCGAGAATCCCGAGAATTCGCCGCGCCGTCGCCTGCGCCTGGACCACGTCGGTGCGCCCGGTGAGCACCACGATGAACTCGTCGCCGCCGACGCGGGCGAGCCGCCCTCGCGCACGCTCCGACGCAACGGGCTTGAGCGCGTCGAGACTCCCCGGCAGCGGCTCATCGTCCAATTCCAAGCCCGTCTGCAATCTTTCGGCCACTTGTCGCAGCAATGCATCGCCGGTCTCGTGGCCCAAGGTGTCGTTGATGCGCTTGAACTGATCGAGGTCGACATACAGCAACGCAAGACCCCGATTCAGTTGCCGAGCTTCCGCCAGTGACTGCTCGAGGTAGTCGCGGATCCACTCGCGGTTCGGCAATCCAGTCAGTCCGTCATAGTATGCGAGTCGGTGAATATGCGCCTGGGCTTCCTTGCGCGAGGTGATGTCGCGAACGATGGCCAGCACTTGGCCGCTGGCATTGGGCAGCTGTCGGCATTCGAAATGCCGCGGCGCGCGAGCGTCGGTGTCGAGGGAGAATTCGAACGCCGCCGCCGTGCCGCCAAGCGCGGCGTCGAAGCATTCCAAGGCGCGCGCGCGCGCCGCCGGCGGAACGAGTTCAAAGAAACGTGTCGACCCCAGGCCGCTCGTCGGTGAATTCGTCAATCCCGCGGCAGGACTGAAGCAGTGCTCGATTGTCCCTGCCGAATTCAGCAAGAAGATGCCGTCCGGTATGGCCTTGAGCAAGGCGGTATTCTTCTGTTCGCTGAAGCGCAGGTCAACGATGGTGCGGGCGCCGCGCAACACGTAGCGGATTCGATGCGTCAGCAGGGCCCAATTGATTGGTTTGACGACGAAATCCGTGGCACCCACCTGATAGGCCTCGTCAATCGACCACGTGTCGTCGCATCCGGTCACCATGACAATGGGCAAATCCGCGCCGCCCGGCAATGCGCGAATGTTGGCGCATGCCTGATAGCCATTGCCGTCGGGCATCTCGACGTCGAGCAGCACGATATCCGGCGCACGCAGCGCACAAGCGGCCACCGCCGCGTCGCCGCTGGACACCGTTTGCACGACGAATCCCGCCTCGCCGAGCACGCTTTTGGCAATCTCACGCAAGATTGCGTCATCGTCGGCGACCAGCACCCGCACGGCTAGGCCCGCAGCGCTCATGCCGTCCTCCGCATCGCAAATTCCAATTCGTCCCGTACCTGAACGTGCAGCGTCTTAATTTGGGCATAAATGCCGCGCGCCGTCCCGAAGTCGGTCTGCTGGGCCGCGTCCTCGAGTTCCCGGCACAGTCTCGCCAAACCGTGAGCGCCGACATTGCCGTTATAGGATCGCCATGCGTGCGCTGCGCCCGCGAGTTCGCGCGAATTCCCGGAATTCAAGGAGTCCTCGATCGAGGCGACCAGGCGGTGCGAATCGAGCAAGTACAATTCACCGATATGCTCAAGCATGTCTTTCGCGCCATTGCGCGGCAAGGCACGCAGTGCCGCGAGCGTGGCGCCGTCGAGAATTGGCTCGTCGGGCGGCGCCGGCTTAACAGCCGCGGCGCCCGCCGTCAGCGAGCCGCTCTTTGCCAATCCACCCTGCGCGCCATCCGAGGCCGTGACGTTGAGCCATCGAGTCAGCAGGGCGTGCAGTGCCTCGCGCCTGAAGGGTTTTGCCAGATAGTCATCCATACCGGCGGACAGGCAGGCGTCGCGGCCTGCCGCAGTGGCATCCGCGGTCAATGCAATGATGGGAATCCGGCGTCCCGCAGGCTCGCTACGACGCACGGCGAGCGTCGCGGAAAATCCATCCATGACCGGCATCTCGCAATCCATCAATACCGCGTCGAAGCGTTGTGTCTGCAGCACCTGTAGAGCCTGCTGAGCATCGTTGGCTGTTTCGACCCGCAAGCCCAAGGACTCGAGTATTCCGATGGCCACTTCGCGGTTCAGGGGTTGGTCCTCCACGACCAGCACGCGGCCGTTGAGCGGTGCCAAAACCGGCGCCATAATCTGCGCGTTGGTGGTGGCGAACGCATCAGTGCCGTCCTCGCCGCAGCCGCTCAGTAGCTGGTGCAATTCGGCCGGGCGCAGGGGCTTCGTGAGTTCGGTGTCGAACAGCCCCGCAGACGCGGCCGGCGCCGACCCCAAGCTGACGAAACTCATGAGGCGAATGGTGCGCAGACTCACCGATTGCTGCGATCGCAGCAAGTTCCACGAATCATCGGCTTGGTCGAGCAGCCAGTCATCAATCACCACGGCATCAAATGCGGCGCTCGTCGACGCGGCCACCGCCTCTGCCAGTGATTCTGCCTCCGTCGGGCGCGCCTCCCAGTCGCGCAGCGCCTTGACGATGAGCGCCCGAGCCGCCGCATTGTCGTGCACCACCAGCACCCGCAGGCCCTCGAGACCGCGCGGCGCCGCCGGCGCCTGCGCCGTGGGGTCGGCCAGCGGCAGTGACAATTGGAAAGAAAACGTCGATCCCCTGCCGGTCGCGCTGGCGAGCGCGAGCCGTCCGCCCATGAGATCGACAATTTGCCTGGCGATCGCCAGTCCCAGGCCCGTGCCGCCGAAACGCCGTGTCGTCGACGCGTCTTCCTGGGCGAACTCCTCGAAGATTCGCGACTGATTCTCCGGCGCAATGCCGACGCCCGTATCGATCACCTCGAAACGCACCGTCACCGCACCGTTCTCAGTTTTCACCACGGCAAGCCGCAGCGTGACCTCGCCACTCTCGGTAAACTTGACGGCGTTTCCGCCAAGATTCACCAGCACTTGGCGCAGGCGCACGGCGTCCAGACACACTTTGGGCAAGGGCGCGCTCGGAGTGTCGCATAACAATTCGATGCCCTTGGTGGCGGCGCGCGCGGCTAGCATCTCAACCGTCTGTTCCACCAATTCGATGAGGTTGCACTTCACGGGATCAAGCTGTAGCCGGCCCGCCTCGATCTTGGAGAAATCGAGGACGTCGTCGACGATGGCGAGCAGCGAATCGGCCGAGCGGTGAATGGCCTCGGCAAAACGTCGCTGCGCCGGATCGATCCGGGTATCGAGCAAAAGGCTGGTCATGCCCAGTACACCGTTCATCGGTGTCCGCAGTTCATGGCTCATGCGGGCGAGGAAGTCGCTCTTCGCACGGCTCAAGACCTGCAGCTGCTGATTGCGCTCCTCAAGCTCATGCGTCCGCACTTGCACCGTGCGTTCCAATTCGCGGTTGTAGCGCAGCTCACGCTCGCGGCGCAGGCGCAGCAGTCGCCACAGGTAGCCGAAGACGATCAGTCCGAAGACGACGTATGCCGACCGCGCGGCCGGGGTATTCCACGGAGCCGCGGCCACGTGCACGGGGATTGCCAGCGCGGTCGAACTCCACACGCCGTCGGCGTTGGCGGCACGTACTTTGAATACGTAGTCGCCTGCATCTAGATTGGTATAAGTAGCCCGATGCAGCGTGCCCGCGTCGATCCAACCGCCGTCGAAGCCTTCGAGTTGGTAGGAGAAGCGATTGCCGGCGGGAGAGGTGAAATCCAGGGCCGCAAAGTCCAAGGTTACCAGCTTATCGTCGTAGGCCAGCGCCAGCGGCCGTCCCGGCCCGGGCAGTTCCTTTGGCTCAATGCTGCGATTGAGCTTCGCCGCCGTGGTCAACACGACCCGCGGCGGCGGCGCGGCCGGCGTGATCAGATCGGGCGAAAACGCATTGAAGCCATTGTTGCCGCCGAAGAACAGCGTGCCATCGGCGCCCTGGTAGTGGGCGTTGAAATTGAATTCCTCATCCTGCAAGCCATGCACCGAGTGATACCACTTGATCGAGTGAGCGCGCGGATCAAAGCGAGCCAGTCCGTTATTGGTGCTAAGCCACAGCCTATCGTCGTGATCCGACTCTATCCCGTACACGACCTGGGCAGAGATCCCGCCGCGCCCAGCCTGGTTTTCAAAGTGCACACCGGCCGGCCGCGCCGAGCTGCCGAGCACGCGATCGAGACCGCCGCCGGCGGTTCCAACCCATAAGTCGCCATGATGATCCAGGTGCAATGCGTACACCGTATTGTCGCTGAGACTCGACGGATCGCCATCATCGCGCCGATACACGTAGAAGCGGCCCGTGTTTCGATCCAGCAAATTCAGGCCGCCGCCGGCTGTGCCGATCCACAGATTGCCGACGGCATCCTCGACGATGGCACTGGCGCGCGAACTGCTGAGCGACGATATGTTTGCGCCGCCATACGGATAGCGAGTGACCCGGCCGCTGATTTGATCGATGCTCGCGAGCCCGCCGCCGAAGGTACCCACCCAGAGTGTGCCGAGGCGGTCCTGGAATAGCGCCATCACCCCATTGGCCGGCAAGCTAGCCGGATCGTCGGCGGACGACCGATAAACCTGCAGAGCGCCGCTGTTCACATCGAGTCGATTGAGTCCGCCCGCCATGGTGCCGATCCACAGCACTCCCTTGCGATCGTACAGCAGAGACATGACACGTTCGTCCGTCAGGCGTGCGCCGCCGCTATCCGCACCGGTACCGTAGTGCCGCTCGCTTCGGGTGCGAGTGTCTATTTCCACCAGCCCGGCCCCGATCGTGCCCACCCACACCTTGCCCGCGCCGTCATCCGCGAAGGTATTCACCGGCGCATCGCGAATCGCATCGCTGCGGTAGTGCCCGAGCAGCCAACTGCGCGGATTCCAATGGCTGGCCCCACCGCCGCGCGTGCCCACCCACAGCACGCCACCGCGGTCTTGATACAGCGACATGACGTCGCTGTCGCGTAGACTCTGCGCATTGCCCGCGTCGCAGCCATAACGCGCGAATGAGGCCGACTCGCGGTCGAACAGATCCAATCCGTCGGCAGTCGCCACCCAGAGCCGCTGGGCATCGTCTTCCAGCACGGCCAATACCCGATCATGACTCAAGGAATGAGGATCCTTCGGATCGTGGCGAAAAGCGGTCAAGCGGCCGCTCTCGGGATCGACACGACTGAGTCCGCCGCGATTGCTGCCGAACCAAATCGCTCCCGTATGATCCTCGCGAATGGCGCGCACCTGCAGATCGCTCGCGCCCGCGACGCGTGCGGCCGCGCCGTAGTTTTGGAAATCATCGCTCGCGGGTTCGAAGCGGCTGAGGCCGGCATCCGTGCCCACCCAGATCCTGCCGCTGTGATCCGCGTACAGAGCGCCGACAAAATCTGCAGCCAGTGAACGCGGCTCACCGTCACGATGACGGTAATGGCGGACCGCACCGGTCCTTGGATCGAGCACGTCCAAGCCTCGGTCCATGGTGCCGGCCCAGACGCGACCGAGCGCGTCGATCAGCAGCGTTCGCACAGCGTCGCTGCCCAGCGAATTCGGTTTCTGAGGATCGTGCCTGAATCTCTGGAACTGCTCCGTTCGACGATCCCAGCGGGCCACGCCGCCGCCGTCGGTCGCCAGCCACAGGTCGCTGTGCGCATCCTCGGCGATAGACCAAACGTAGTCGCTGGCAAGCCCTTGATCATTGCCGCGTTCCCGGCGGTACTCCCGGACCGAGTTGCCGTCGTAGCGGTCGAGGCCGCTTTCGGTCGCCAGCCACAGGTAGCCCTGCGAGTCTTGAAATATGCTATTGACGGTGCTTTGCGACAGCCCTTCGCGCGTCGTCAGATGCTCGAAGTACATGGGGCGCAGCGCCGGAGTCGGTGCGGCCGAATGCGCGCCCGCAGGCAGCGCCATTGCGAGGCAGGCAGCTACTAACTCGAGGATGCGCCCGCGGCTGTGCATTGTGAATTGCGGTTATTCTTGCGACGGGACATCGATATTCGCGTAGCCGTTGCTCCAGGTGTAGCCATTGCTCCAGGTGTAGCCATTGCTCCACGTGTAGCCGTTGCTCCACGTGTAGCCGTTGCTCCAGGTGTAGCCGTTACTCCACGTATAGCCGCTGCTGGAGGTGTAGTCACCGTTCCACAGCAGGCCGTCGCCCAGTAATGCCACGCCTTTCACCAAAGGACCGACCAACGGAATCTTTGCCGTCGCGGCAGCGGCGGTGTTCAACACATTGCCGACACCGCCGAGCAGGGCACGTGCCGCAGGATCGGACGCGCTGGGTGATTGCGCCATGATGTAGAAGTTGCCGTTGGCATCTTCATTGGCGCGGCCGCCGTAGTGCTGCAGCCCGGCCAGATCAAGCAGTACGTTGAGCCCCTGATTGGCGCAGCCCGACGCCGTGCTGTACGAGGCGTCGTGCGCGTTCACGAGCCCCGCACCCTGCTGGAATACCGAGTATGCGAGGTCGCCGCCGGAATTCACGGCCGGCCGTGCCCCGGACATGAGCCGGCACTTCACTTGATCGGGACTCAACCGCGGATTGACGTCCAGCATGAGAGCGACGACACCGCTCACGACCGCCGCCGCCTGCGAGGTACCCGACATGGTGAAATCGTGATAGGGCTCGGTCACCCATTGCGGAAATTCACTTGCCAACGTGCCGTTGTCGGGAGCATAAGCCAGGTTGTGGCCTCCCATGCCGAGTACGTCCGGCTTGACGAACCCTTCGAAGGTCGGCCCCGCAGACGAAAAAGAAGAAAGGCGATACTGCGCCGGTTGCGAGGGATGATAGTTGTCCGTGACCGCACCGACGGTAATGACATACGGCACATTGCCGGGGGCATTGATGGTCTGGGCATCCGGACCGCGATTGCCGGCGGCGGCGACCACCACGATGCCTGACGCCCACGCCGCCATTACGGCTTGATTGAGAGGATCCTGCCAGTACGGTCCGGACGGAGGAGCGCCCAGCGAAAGATTCAACACGCGAATGCCGTAGCGCGCACGCTGATGCACGACCCACTGCACGGCACCGATGACATCGGAATACACGCCCATGCCATTGCCGTCCAATGCGCGCACCGAAACGAGATTGACGCCGGGCGCAACGCCCTGGAATTTGCCGGTCTTGGCCACGCCGCTGCTGGCGATGATCGACGTCACGTGGGTTCCATGGCCGTAGGCGTCCGTGATGTTGCGGCTGTAGGTCTCCACAAAGGACGGCCGGTAGTAGGTTGGCTGCTGGCGAGCCAGGATCACGTCGTACTGGGCAATTATCCGGCTATTGCCACCGGTGGGCGAGTATTGCAGCGGGCCTTGTTGATTCCACAATCCTGAATCGATCACGGCGACCGTGACACCGCGCCCCGTAATGCCGCCGACATGCAAATCGTCGGCATCCACTTCGCTCGGATAATAAGTCTCCGGCAGAGATCCCTTGACGGAGCTCGCAACCACCTGTGTGTCTTCATAGATCCGGACGTTCGCGTCGCGCCGGTCGCGCAGCGCCATGAACGCGCGCATATCGAGCGCGGCACCGACGGCGCGAATAATGCTCAGGTCGGAGGTCACCTCGCCGCCGGCATTCTGCACCGCAGTGCGCGCGGCCTCGGCACTGGCCGACTGCACAATATACCGCTGCCGCTCCTGCAGAGGGACGAGCACAGTTGCCGTCGGCTGAGCTGCTGCCACCGCGCGCGGAGCTGCCGACAGCGGCACATCGACCACGCTCGCCACGCGTTCGCCGTGCAGACACAGTGCGACTGCGCAAACGAGTACGCCAAGCGCGCCAAGTATGGTCAGCCGATGTCCAAGGCGAGAGTTCGATATCATGGTGTCGTCCCGATGCTGTTCGTAACGGGGACATTCTCCGCGAGGCGGGGCGTCTAGAAATAGCGACAGGCACCATAACGCTCGTGACCTGCGTCGCAAATACTCGAACCCAGCGTTGATATGTCAATTACCCCGCGTGCCGGCGGGGTCTTAGCGCACGAGTCGCAGGGCTATCGCCACGGTGGCCAGCGCGGTTACAAAAGAAACGAGGATGGAGATGGATATGCCGAAAATGCCGTCCTTGTGCTCGCGGTACCATAAATCCAGGCGTCCACGGCGCGTGTGCAGGCGAATTGCCCGATCGGCGCCCGCAAATGTCACTGCAACAGAAATGGTGGCATCGCCGCGGCGCGCGTAGCGAATCAGCCTGCGATATTGCAAGTAGCGCAACGGCAATTCCAGTTTCGCGGTGCTAAGTTTGGACTGGATGTCGTCGGGAAAGGCCGAGGTGTCAACGCTTTGCGGCTGCCCGTCATTGAACCAGGCGTCAGCCTCGCGCAGCGGATGCATGGCCAGCCAAAGAATCTGCTCGCCTGTTACGGTCACATCCTCGTCGATGTTCTCGCGATAGTAATACAGGCCGTGCAGGATCCGATCTTCGTCGTCGCGACTCATTTCACGTGGCCGCCGCTGTTGTGTTGGGAGTGAATTGTACTAGGTCGCGAGCGCCGAAGTCTTACAACACCTCGAAGATGCTATAGATGGGACCATCGGCCCGGCGCTGTCCGATACCCACCGCGACAACACGATTCAGCCAATCGTATTTCGCGGCGGCCGTCTCGAACAAGGGGTTGGTCCGAAAATAATAGCTCGCCGGGTCGACCGCCTCGCCTCGCTCGAGCTTCGAAATGACATCCGGGGGACCGTATCGCACGCCGCCATAGGTCATTGCGATCAATGCATCGTCGTTCGTCTTCAGAACCAGCCGGACATTCAGCATCGTTGCGCCGTCATTGCGTACCGTCTGCCAGTCGCTGGCTCCGTCCAGCACCACGCCGGATAGTCTCTCCCCTTCGAAAACACCTCCGGGAACTACGCCGATGCGGCGAAATGCGGCCGGTGTCGCACCAATGATCTGCAAGGGCTTGACGTCCAAACGCATGACGAACAGTGGCCGGCCGCGCAGACTCTTGAGGGTCTCAGGAAGATCTCCCAGCTGCATCAAGGTGCTTCCTTCCTGTCAAAATCGTGGGCGCAAGGCGCTACAAAGTATATATTGCTGCATGTTGTGCAGTCACGCGGATGTGGCCATTAGCCATTGGAACCATCGAGCGCAGGTTGAGTCGAAACCCCTTGTGATGCGCAATTGGCAGTCGCTGCTCGCTTGCCTCGTCGTAGGCATAGCCTGCGCCGGTGTGCCGTCGGCCCGTGCCGCGGCCGGCGACCCGCGTCCCTATGGCCTGCCTGAGCGCGTCGCGCCGCAACCCTATTTGAAAATGCCGCACCGTGCGGACGGCAAGATGCCCCTGCTGCTCTCGCAAACGGGAGCCTTCAGCGACACGCGCAACCTAATCCCCGGCCGGGGCCTGATCCCCTATGACCTTGTGGTGGCCTTTTGGTCCGACGGTGCCAGCAAACTGCGATGGGCAGCGGTGCCCGACGAAAAGATAAAATATTCCGCCACCGGCGAATGGATATTTCCGAAAGGCACGGTATTCGTCAAGACCTTCGAACTGCCGACGGACGCTGCCATACCCGGCATCAAGCGCCGCCTTGAAACACGGCTCCTGGTGTGCGACGACGCCGGCGGCGTCTATGGCGCGGTCTACAGATGGCGCGCAGATCACAGCGATGCAGATTTGCTCACAGCAAGCCGCACCGAAGAGATACCCATCAAGACTGCGACGGGCGAAACCCGTAGCCAGACCTGGTACTACCCCAGTCGCGCCGATTGCCTGGCTTGCCACAACTCAAAAACCAGCGGAGTGCTCGGCCCGAAGGCGCGCCAAATGAATCGGATGTTCACTTATCCATCGGGGGTGACCGACAATCAGTTGCGGGCGTGGAACCACGTCGGCTTGTTTGCGCCGGCGGTGACCGAGCCGGAACTCGCGTCGTTACCCACGCTCGCCGCCGCCGCCGATGCGTCGCGAACGTTGCAAGACCGGGCCCGGTCATACCTGGACGCGAATTGCGCGCAGTGTCACCGGCCGGGCGGCACCGTGGCGTATTTCGACGCGCGCTACGATACTCCTCTCGAGAAGCAGGAACTCATCGACGGTCCGATATTGATCGACCAGGGGATCGACAGGCCGCGGGTCATTTCGCCGCACGACATCTGGCGCTCCATCGTATTCATGCGCGTGAACAGCGTCGACGATATCAAGATGCCGCCGATCGCGCGCGAAACCGTCGATCAGAAAGGCGTGCAGCTGCTGCACGATTGGATAAACAGTCTGCCCGGGCGCGCGGTCTTGGATCCGCCCACCATGTCGCCGGGCGGCGGCAGTTTTGCGGGTCCCGTTGACATCACGCTAAGTGCGACGGAGCCTGGTGCCGACATACGCTTCACCTTGGACGGCAGTACCCCGGGTCCATCGGACACGCGCTACGAAATTCCGATCAAACTCACGAACCCCAGTGTGCTGCGCGCCCGGGCATACAAGGATGGCTTCACCCGCAGCATCACCGTCCAAGAGGTGTTCATCGTCGGCAAGTAGGAGTGACGTCGATTGGCGTGCTGATGCCGCGTGCTACTGCGTGTTGGGCACCACCGCCACTGCCCACGGGCTCACGCCCGCCTTGATTCGCGCCACCTCCTTATTGGACTCCAAATCGACGACGGACACGTCATTGGAGGGCCCGTTCGCCGAATACAGGAACTTCCCATCGGGCGAGAGCGCGATTCCCCAGGGGCGGGTTCCCACTTTGATGTCGTTCAGCAATTCATAGGTATGGCTGTCCAGCACCGAAATCGTTGCCGCGCGCCCATTGCTGACATAAATTTTGCGGCCGTCGACCGACACCTTCACACTCATCGGCCGCGAATTGGCAGGCAGCGGGATGACTTTCAGCACCGCGAAATTCACGGTATCAATGACGTTCAACTCACCGGTGGATTCCGAGGGAATGAATCCAATACCTCCGCGCGGCAAGAAATCCATGGTGCGCGGGCGGACATTTACTTTGAAATGCCCGACCGTCGCATAGCTGGTCGTATCGACCACATAGACGTCGCCGCCGGCTTCGCAGGTAACGTAGAAGTGCTTACCGTCCGGCGCGGTAGCCACGCCTTCAGGCTCCTGCCCCACCACGACGATATGCTCGACCTTGCCGCTGGCAATGTTGATGACGCTGGCCGCCTTCACGTCCTCGTTCGACACATAGAGCTTGCTGCCGTCCTTGCTGATCGCAAACTCTTCCGGATCCGAGCCCGCGGAAATCTTGCCCGTGAGCTTTCTTTGCGCGACATCAATGACGCCGATCGCATCGGCGGATTTGTCGGACTTGATCGCATCGTCGTCATCATCATCCTTGCCTCTGACGAAAATGGGACTGCCCTTGGCATCGAGCTGCGGCGGCGCCGCGACGGGTGTGCCGCTTAAGGCCACATACACGGTCTTGCCGTCCGGGCTTGCGTGGATGCCGCGTGGACGCTTGCCTACCGGAATGGTGCCGAGTACTTGGTTATCACTGCCATTGATGACCGTGACATCGCCGGACTTCTCGTTTGACACATAGATCTGGTAATTGGTGCCCGCGTGACCTGTCAGCGGCGACATCGCGCACAGCATCAAAGCCAGCGGACGCACGCTATGAAACCAGACGAAACGTTTGCGCGTAACCATCGGCACTTCCCCGACAACATCGTTGCCCGGGAGTATTGACCCTTCCGCCGGTCAAGTAAATGCACATGCACCGTGTCAGGCGATGCAACATATGCCCACTAAAGATCCGGGAAACCCTGCCAAAATCCCAAGGGATGGCATCAGCAGCATCGAGCGGTCGGCCGGAACGGGCCTCCACACCCGCAAATAGCCTGGTTGCGACTCAGGAAGATCGCACCACGGCACTTCAGTTCCTGCACCGCCTGGCGGCTGAGGTATCGGGCGGAAGCGTCAATCTGCCGTGTTTTCCCGACGCCGTCATTCGCATCCGCAAGGCATTGGCCGATCCCCATGCCAGGTTGACCCAAACGGTAAGGATCGTCGGCGCGGAGCCGCGATTGGCGGCGCGCCTGCTGCAAGCCGCCAACTCTGCGGCCTTCAATCATTCGGGCAAACCTCTGACCGATTTGCGGGCCGCCATCACACGCCTGGGCCACCGGGCCGTGCAAAGCTCGGCCATGGCCTTCGCAGTTCAACAATTGCGGCTGGCGCCGGCACTGCGCTCGATTGCCAAGCCGCTGAATGTCCTGTGGGAGGAAAGCATTTCGGTGGCGCCGATCTGCCAGGTTATTGCGCGGCGCACCCATGTCAGCTCGGACGAGGCCTTCCTGACCGGGCTGCTGCACGGCATCGGTCGCCTCTACATCATGGTGCGCGCGGTCGGCAAGCAGAGTAATTTGTACTCGAAAGCTACCTTTGTGGAAATGGTCGAGGGGTGGCATCCGGCCATCGGCAAGGCCGTGCTCGAGAATTGGGGCTTTGCCGAGGCCATGTCCGACGCGGTCGCGCTGCAGGCGGACTACGACCACGCCGGGAAATTGGAGGCCGACCTCACCGATATTCTCATCGTCAGCGTCATGCTCGCCAGGGTCCTGCGGCAGCCCGGGCCGCGCCGGGTGGATATGGTCGGCATACACTCGTTTCACCCGCTAGGATTGAGTGCGCAAGACTGCGCCGAGATTCTCAAGCACGCGGAATACCAGCTCGGATCACTGCACGCCGTGCTGGGCTGCTGACGGGCTACACGCGGCGCCCGAGGCGCCGCTCGATTTCGCCGATGAAGCCGCGCCGAAAGGTCATTACGCAAACGACGAAAATGGCGCCGATCATGACGGAAACCCAGGCCCCGACCAGATCGGAGAGGTATTCCTGCAGGCTGATGACGATGATGGCTCCAAGCGCGGGCCCGAGAAAGGTGCCACTGCCGCCGAGCAAGGTCATGAGGATGACGTCACCGGAGGTTGCCTGGCTCACATCCGAGAGTGTGACGAAGCCCAGGACCAGCGCCTTCAGCGAGCCGGCCAATCCGGCAAGACTCGCCGACAGCACGAAGGCGAGCAGTTTGTAGCGATCCACCTGGTAGCCAAGAGAAATAGCGCGCGGCTCGTTTTCGCGAATCGCTTTCAGCACCTGGCCGAAAGGCGAGTGCACGATGCGGCGAATCAGGACAAACACCGCGGCAAACGCCGCCAGTACGAAGTAGTACATGGCCGCATCACCACCAAGATCGATGATTCCAAGGACGCTGCCTCGAGGTATGCCCTGCAGTCCATTCTCGCCGCCGGTGAACGGCGCCTGCAGGCAGACGAAGAACACCAGCTGTGCGAGCGCCAGCGTGATCATGGCGAAATAAATGCCTTGGCGGCGCACCGCAATCGCACCGATCGCGAGCCCCAACAGCATGCTAACCGCGACGCCGCCCAATAGGCCCGCGATCGTTCCCCAACCCTGCGCGGTGACCAGCCAGCCGGTCGTATAGGCCGACGCACCGAAATACGCCGCGTGACCGAAGGACAGCATCTTGGTGTAGCCGAGCAACAGATTGAACGCGCAGGCAAACATGGCAAAACACAGCAGCTTCATAACAAATACCGGATAGAGACCCAGCCACGGCGCGGCCAACCCCAAAATTGCCAACGCAGCATACAATCGGGTCCGGGCTTTCATGGAGATTCTCTGCCGAACAACCCGGTGGGTCGCCACATCAGCACCACCGCCATGATGACGAACACCACGATGTTCGATGCTTCGGGATAGATGACCTTGGTCAGCCCTTCAATAAGGCCGAGCACGAGTCCGCTCACGACGGCGCCGAGAATCGAACCCATACCGCCGATGACCACCACCGCAAACACCACGATCACGATCGACGAGCCCATCAGCGGACTGACCTGAACCACGGGCGCGGCCAGCACTCCCGCCAGCGCAGCGAGTGCTACGCCGGCGCCGTAGGTCATCATGACTATGAGCGGCACGTTGATGCCGAAGGCCTGAACCAGTGCTGCGTTCTCGCCCGCCGCGCGCAGGGTCGACCCTAAGCGCGTGCGCTCGATCAGAAACCAAGTGGCACCACACACGGCGAGGGAGGCGAATATCACCCACGCCCGATAAATCGGCAGCACCATGAACCCCAAGTTAAATCCCCCGCGCAATGCATCAGGTACCGGGTAGGACTTGCCTGACGCACCGAACAGACCGCGCATGATTCCTTCGGCGATCAGGGCAATGCCAAAAGTCAGAAGCAGTCCGTAAAGTGGATCGAGCTGGTATAGGTGCCGCAGCAACAGCCGTTCGATGACTATCCCCAGGATTCCCACCGCCAATGGCGCGAGGGCAAGCGCACACCAGTAGTTCATGCCGAAGGTTTCCAATCCGACATAGGCGGCAAACGCACCCAGCATGTAGAAAGCGCCGTGTGCAAAATTGACGACCCCTAACAGCCCAAAAATGACCGCGAGACCCAGGCTCAGCAACGCGTAGAAAGATCCATTCACCAGCCCCAACATGAGCTGGCCGAGAATCGCAGGCAGCGGCACACCGAAAACGCTCGTCACCGAGGACCCGTGCGGACCTTATTTCTTGACCAGGACGCAGGCCGGGTCGGCCTGTGAACCGTCGGCCTCTTCGCCCGACATGACCTTGACTACCTTGTAGTAGTCCCAGGGGTACTTGGATTCCGCCGGGGTTTTTACCTGCATGACATACATGGTATGGACCATCAGGCCGTCGGCGCGAATGTAGCCGTTCTTGGTGAACACATCGTTGATCTTGGTCTTTTTCAGCTGCGCCATGACCAAGTCCGGAGCGGTCGACCCCACGGCTTTGACGGCGTTCAAATATTGCAAGGTCGCCGAATAATATCCCGCGTGGGCCATGGTTGGCTGCTTCTTCATCTTCGCAAAGAAGCGTTTGGCGAACGCGCGAGTCTCATCGTTCAAGTCCCAATACCAGCTGGTCGTGAGATACAAGCCCTGTGCCGTTTGCAAGGTCAGGCTGTGGATATCGGTGACGAATGTCAACAGCGCCGCCGGTCTCATGGTCTTGGTAATCCCGAACTCGTCCGCCGCCTTGAGCGAGTTGATGAAATCGGTTCCTGCATTCGCCAGCCCCAGCACCTGCGCGTGCGAAGCCTGGGCCTGCAACAGAAACGAGGAGTAGTCCGTGGTGCCGAGAGGCGCGCGCACCGCGCCGAGCACCTTACCGCCATTGGCCAGCACGACGCGCGCGGCCGCGTCCTGCAACTGAGTGCCGAAGGCATAGTCGGCTGTGACGAAGAACCAGGTCTTGCCGCCCTCTTTGACGATGGCGCTGGCTGTGCCGTTACCGAGCGCCGTCGTGTCGTAGACATAGTGAACGGTGTAGGGTGTGCAGTCCGCGCCGGTCAGCGAAGCGCCGCCCGCTCCGACGGCAAAAAACGGCACTTTCTTTGCCGCGGCAACCTTGGCCATGGCGATGCTTACCCCGGTGTTGGAACCGGCCAGCAACACATTCAAGCTCTGCTGATCGGCCCACTCGCGAAATTTCGACGCACCGATGTCGGGTTTGTTCTGATGATCGACACTGAGCAGGACGATTTTCTTGCCGAGAACCGTACCGCCGAAGTCGGCGATAGCCATGGCGCTGGCCTCAACGGAGCCTTGACCGCCGGTATCCGCATACACGCCCGACAGATCCTCAATGGTGCCGATCACCACCTGTTCGCCGGCGGCGCGCACCTGCGAGACGTCCAGCAGGCTTGCAAGCACGAAGACTGCCAGGGCGGCCAATTTGAGCATGATCTCGTTCCCCTTCACTTGCTTCAAGTCAGATGCCGAGGTAGTCGTGCAGCAGGCTCATTTTCGAGCCGAGTTCGGCTTGTTCGAACCGTTCGACAATTCTGCCATGTTCCATGACATAGAAGCGATCCGCCAACGGCGCCGCGAAATGGAAATTCTGCTCGACCAGCACCACCGTAAAGCCCTTAGCCTTCAAGGTGCGGATGACGTCGCCAAGCTTTTGCACCAGCACCGGCGCAAGGCCCTCGGAAATCTCATCGAGCAGCAATAAGTTTGCGCCCGTGTGCAGGATGCGCGCCACCGCGAGCATTTGCTGTTCGCCGCCGGACAGGCGCGTGCCGGGACTGGCGGCGCGTTCGCGCAGATTGGGAAAAATGTCGTAAATATCCTCGAGCGGCATTGCCGCAACACCCCTGACCCGGCGCGGCAGGAGCAGATTTTCCTCCGCGGACAGCGCCGCGAATATTCCCCGCTCCTCTGGGCAGTAGCCCACGCCCAAGCGGGCGATGCAATGCGCAGCCAGGCGCACCGTCTCTAAGCCGTCTATCAGCACCGATCCGCGGCGCTTCCCCATGAGTCCCATGACGGCGCGCAGCGTAGTCGTGCGCCCCGCCCCGTTGCGGCCCAACAGCGTGACCACCTCCCCCTGATGCACTGTCAAATCGACACCGTGCAGGATATGCGATTCGCCGTACCACGCCTCGAGCCCGGCAATCTTGAGCATCTCGCGCGCCACTAACCGCTGCCCGCCAATTTGGTGCTTGCAGTCCCCATGTAAGCCTCGATGACTTGGGGATCTCGCGCCACCTTGTCATAGGTTCCGGCGGCGATCACCCGGCCCCTCTGCAGTACGGAAATCGTGTCCGCGATGGACGCAACCACGTTCATATTGTGTTCCACCATGAGCACCGTGCGGTGGGCTGCGACGTGCTTGATCAGCTGCGCGACGCGCGCTACGTCCTCGTGACCCAGGCCCTGCGTTGGCTCATCGAGCAGCAGCAACTCCGGCTCGAGCGCCAGAGTGGTGGCGAGTTCCAATGCGCGCTTGCGCCCATAGGACAAGTCCGCCGCCAGGGTGCTCGCCCAGTCCTCGAGGCGAACCTCGGCCAGTAATTGAATCGCCCGACCGTGAAGCTGCGAGAGGCTGCGCGCCGAGCGCCAGAACTGAAATGATGATCCGACTACGCGCTGCAGCGCCACCCGCACATTTTCCAATGCCGTCAGGTGCGGAAAGACAGCACAAATCTGAAAGGAGCGCACGATACCGCGACGCGCGATATCCGCCGGTTGCTCTCGAGTAATGTCCGTGCCGCGATACAGTATCGCGCCCGAGGTCGGCTGCAGGAATTTCGTGAGCAAATTGAAAAAAGTGGTCTTGCCGGCGCCGTTGGGGCCGATCAAGGCATGAATCTCGCCCCGCCGCACGCACAGCGACACGCCATCGACCGCAACGAATCCCTTGAACGCCTTGACCAGATCGCGCGTCTCGAGGATCGGCTCCCGTAATAACGCCATCACGCCCTGCTCCCGTTATCGACGTTTGAGTGCAGCAAGAATGCACTGTTCAGCCGAATTCCCAGCAGGGACTGCCCGAGAATACGTGTCTGCAGCGCACCCAGATAGGCGGAAATATCCGGCAACTCGGGCATAAGCAGCAGATTGCACGGAACCTCGCCCGCATTGCAAGCCGTCGAGTACAGCCTTATTTCGAAGGCAGACCCGGGTTGGTCGAAGTCTCCGGGCGGGCGACCGATGCTGTACGGGTCGATGTCCGGCATGGCCAGGTACCCCGGGCCATGCCAAGACTCATACCTCTACTTGGGAAGCTTGTAGCTCGCTTGTACGAAGAAGCTGCGCCCGAAGTCGTTGTAGTTGAAGACGTTGTACGGCTGATTGCTGATCCCGGTGTAACTATTGTCCAGCGGCGGTCCCTTATCGAACAGGTTGACCACATTGGCCGACACCACCAGTCCCGGCAACACCTCGTACTTCGCGCTCATATTGGCGATGGTCCAAGTCCCCAAGCGGCCCGCACCGGGTGCGGCATCAGGCCCATAGTAACCGGCCACCGTGAGTGCGGCCGCATAGTTGGGTGTCTGTCCATATCGCTCGACATAGAAGGTCGCGCCAAATTTATGGAAATCCCAGGTCACCGAGAGATTCTCCTTGGTCTTGAACTCCGTGCTGTAGAACGGGGTATCCAATAAGTTGATCGCCGCGTCGCCGGTGAACTGCACGAAGGTGTGCTTGAGTATGTCGCTGTACGAGCCCTCGAAGGTGAAGTTACCCGCACCGCCGGTGACCAGGGTGTAGTTCATCCCGAACACCACGACATTCAGTGTTTCCTCGGACTGATTCTGCTTCGGCGTGTCGATCTGCAGAATCAGGCCGTTCGCGTCCCGGGTCACTTGCGAAATCGCCGTGACGCAAGTCGGCGAAGTAATGTCCAACTGGCCTAACAGGCACGCCGAGTCGGTACGGAGCAGTCGATCGCTGTCCTGCTGCTGTACCTCGTCGCTGATCTTCCAATGCAAATAGTCCACGGTGAACGCGCTGTGTTCGAACGGCGACCAGACGATGCCGCCGTCCGCCACCTTGGCGGTGATGGGCTTCAAAGTTCTATTGCCCTCGGTCGTGCCGAAGTAGGACGTATTGGCGTAAGGGCAATTGGCAAGATTACTGCCGGTGAAGTTTAGTTTGGTGCAGGTGTAGTAGTCGGTGGAGCTGCTCGTGAAGAAGC
>JANYIY010000026.1 GCA_025358615.1 Gammaproteobacteria bacterium
TGTTCTTCATGACCTTCCACGGCGAGCCGCGCATGGATCACCACACGCAGGAGCATTTGCACGAGAGTCCGTGGGTGGTGACCGTGCCGTTGATTCTGCTGGCCATTCCCTCGGCCGTCATCGGCTGGCTGACGGTGGAGCCCGTGCTGTTCGGCGACTATTTCAAGGGCGCATTGCATGTGCTCCCGGTGAATGACGTACTGGCGCAGGTGGGCGAGGAAGTTCACGGCTCCGCCCTCGAGTTCCTGTGGGCGGGATGCAAGGCGCTGCCGGTGTGGCTGGCGGCACTGGGTGTACTCACGGCTTGGTGGTTCTTTCTCAAGCGCCCGGACCTTGCGGATGCGGCCGAGCGCCGCTGCAAATGGCTGCATACGATATTGGTCAATAAATTCGGCTTCGATTGGTTCTACGAGAATGTTTTGGTTGCGGGCGCGCGCCGGCTGGGCGGCGGCCTGTGGCGGATCGGCGATCAGATCGTCATCGACGACGGTTTCGTCAACGGCAGTGCGCGCACCATCGGCTGGCTGGGCTCGGTCATGCGTTACGCGCAGTCGGGATACCTGTACCACTACGCCTTTGCGATGATTCTGGGCCTGGCCTCGTTCCTCCTGTGGCTGCTGTGGCGAACATGATGTTCAACAGCCATCTTCTGTCGCTGCTCATCTGGCTGCCCATTATCGGCGGATTCATAACGCTGGGTTTGAACGATCGGGTAGCGATGGCCAAGTGGCTGTCCCTGCTCGTCAGCGGCCTGACTCTGGCGCTCAGCGTGCCGCTGTGGACGTTGTTCAAGACCGGCACGGCCGCGATGCAATTCGTCGAACGTGCGCCATGGATTTCGACCATTCATTCGGAATACTTCATCGGAGTCGACGGCATTTCCATGCCGTTGATTTTGCTCACCACCTTCACCACCGTGCTGATCGTGATCGCGAGCTGGAGCAACGTCGCGCAGCGCGTCGCGCAGTATTTCGCCGCGTTTCTGATCTTGGAAGGGCTGATGATCGGCGTGTTCGCGGCGCTGGATGGGGTGCTGTTCTACGTGTTCTGGGAAGCCATGCTCATTCCGATGTTCATCATCATCGGCGTATGGGGTGGACCGAGGCGGGTGTACGCCACCATCAAATTCTTCCTGTACACCTTCATCGGTTCGCTGTTGATGCTGGTGGCACTGATTTACATGTACTTGAAATCGGGCAGCTATGAACTCGCGGTATTGCAGCGCATGCCGCTGACTCTCAACGAGCAAACATTCATTTTCCTCGCGTTCTTTGCCGCCTTTGCGGTGAAAGTACCCATGTGGCCGGTGCACACCTGGTTGCCGGACGCGCATGTGGAGGCGCCCACCGGCGGCTCGGTGGTGCTGGCGGCCATCATGTTGAAGATGGGCGGCTACGGCTTTCTGCGGTTCTCCCTGCCGATGGCTCCCGATGCCAGCCGCGAGTTGGATTGGCTGATCATTGCGTTGTCGCTGATTGCCGTGGTGTACATCGGCTTCGTCGCGCTGGCCCAGCGCGATATGAAGAAGTTAATCGCCTATTCCTCGATTGCCCATATGGGTTTCGCTTTGATGGGACTGGCCGCAGGCGGGGCAGAGGGCGTTCAGGCGATGCTCATCTACATGGTGATCTATGTCACCATGAACGTCGGCACCTTCGCCTTCATCATGTCGATGGAGAAAGACGGCAAGCCTGTCACCGACATCGGCAGCCTCAACCAGTTTTCCAAACGCGAGCCGATGAAGGCCCTCGCCATGCTGGTCCTGCTGTTCTCGCTCGCCGGCGTTCCCCCGATGCTGGGCTTCTTCGGGAAGTTCTACGTGCTGAAGGCCGCCGTTGATGGCGGCATGACCTGGCTGGCGCTTGCTGGCGCCATCGCCTCGGTCATAGGCGCGTTCTATTACCTGCGCATCGTGTTCTACATGTATTTCGGCGCGGAAGTGGATGGCGCCGAAAGCCGCATGGTCCCGGTTCAATGGCTGGCCTTGGTCGCGGTGTCTGCGACCATGCTCTTGGGCATCATCAACTTCTACGGCATCGAGCCTGCTGCCATTGCCGCGGCCAAGTCGCTTGTCGGCTAAAGCAACATGGCCAGAGGGTGTGGCGCGCCACATCCTCGAGCGTACCGACAGCACCAACGCCCATGCTCTGCGCATGGCACCGACCCTGACCGGACCAGCCTGGATCTTGGCGCATGAACAGACCGCCGGTCGCGGGCGCCGGTCGC
>JANYIY010000052.1 GCA_025358615.1 Gammaproteobacteria bacterium
ATACCAATCACATTGCGCCCGTTCACAATCCCCACAAGCACGGATTTTCCTCCGGTGGTTCGTCGAGCGGCAGCGCGGCGTTGGTTGCTTCCGGCGCGGTCGATTTGGCGCTCGGCGGAGACCAGGGAGGCTCGATCCGAATTCCTTCTTCTTGGTGCGGTACCTATGGCTTGAAGCCAACTTACGGTCTGGTTCCGTGCACCGGCATGTTCCCCATCGAGCAAACCCTCGACCACGCCGGGCCGATTTGCGCATCCACCGCGGATGTGGCGCTGCTGCTGTCGGTGATTGCCGGGCGGGATCCGCTCGATCCGCGGCAGTTCGAATGCGAGGTCAACGACTACCGTGCGGCCATCGGACAAGGTGCCAAGGGGCTGAAGGTTGCTGTCGTCAAAGAGGGATTCGGCCGCCCTGAGAGTGAGCCGGCGGTCGATGCAAAAGTTCGAGATGCAGCCAAGCGGCTGCGTCAAATGGGCCTGGTGGTCGACGAGGTGTCCATCCCCATGCACGCGGACGGCGTGGCGATCTGGACGGCGATTGCGGCGGAGGGCGCCGCGGATCTCATGATCAAGGGCAATGGCGGCGGCACAAACTGGCAGGGCTTTTATCCCACGAGCCTGATCGATGCTTACGCGCGCGGCTGGCGTTCCCGTCCAAATGACTTGCCTGACACGGCAAAGCTGGTACTGTTTACCGGCGAGTACATGCAGCGCTTTTATCATGGGCATTATTACTCCAAGGCGCAGAATCTGCGTCGAGTCTTGCGTGCGGCCTACGACGCGGTGCTCGCAAACTACGACTTGCTGTTGATGCCGACGACGCCGATGAAAGCCCAGGGGATTCCCGAATCCGGTTGTCCGCGCGAAGAGTACATGGCACGAGCGCTAGAAATGATCAACAACACCTGCCCTTTCGACGCCTCAGGACATCCTGCGATGAGCATTCCGTGCGGCATGATCGACGGCCTGCCGATCGGGATGATGATCATCGGAAGAAAGTTCGACGAGTCGACCGTATTACGCATGTCCGATGCCTTCGAGACCGCTTTCGATTGGAAACAGCTTTGACCCTTGGAGATATCCATGAATGACCGATCGAATGCACTTGGCCAGAAGCACACGATTCACCGTAATCACCAGCACTTGAGCTGGGATAATTCGCGGCCCAGCGCAATTACGATCGCGCCTGGCGATACGGTCGAATTCAAAGACATCGACGGAGCCGGAGGGCAGCTGAGTCCGACGTCGACTGCGGATGCCATTCGCACGCTTGATTTCAGCATCATCAACCCGATCGCCGGTCCCGTGTATGTGGATGGGGCATCACCCGGTGATGCCCTGAAGGTAACGCTGCTCTCGTTCGATCCCTCGGGCTGGGCGTGGACCGCCATCGTTCTGGGATTTGGGCTGCTCGCGGATGAATTTAAACAGCCTGCGCTCAACATCTGGTCCTATGACAAGAGTTTCGCAGCGCCGGCCGTCTATGGTCCCGGCGCCCGCGTGCCGCTCAAACCGTTCTGCGGGACCATCGGCGTGGCACCGGCGGCACCCGGCGCTCACAGCACCATCCCGCCGCACAATGCCGGCGGCAATATGGACATTCGCGACCTGACGATCGGCGTCGACCTTTACCTGCCGGTACAGGTCAAAGGCGCCCTCTTTTCCATCGGCGATTGTCACGCAGCGCAAGGCGACGGTGAAGTTTGCGGTACCGCCATCGAATCCCTGATGAGCGTGACGGCGAAATTCGATCTGGTGAAAGGCGCGAACCTTCGCTTTCCGCGATTCGTCACCCACGGGCCGGTAACACGCCACCTGGATTCGAAGGGCTATGAAGTAACGACGGGCATTGGACCGGACCTGATTGAGGCCACTTGTAACGCCGTACGCGGAATGATCGACTTGCTGGGCAAACAACACGCGATGAGCGCGGAGAACGCCTATATGCTGTGCAGTGTCTGCGCAGACATGCGTATTAGCGAAGTCGTCGATCAACCCAACTGGGTGGTTTCCTGCTATCTGCCGCGAATCGTCTTCGAATAGCGTTTACGCGAGCGGTAGGCCCAAGGCTGCTGAATCGCGGCTTTCTCTCGTGTAAATGACACAGTAAAGAAGGCCGGGGATTACCAATCCCGGAAGCCAGGCCAAGTCGGCACCGATGAGCCGTGCAAGCGGGCCCACATAGAATGAAAGACTGGAGAACGGTATTTGAACCAGTACGCTGAGAACGTACACACCGATGGACTTCCACTGGTAGCGTCCATAGATGCCGTCGAGAGCGAACATTTGATCGATGGAATACCGGCCCTTGCGGACGAGGTAATAATCGGCAAGATTGATTGCGCTCCAAGGAACCAAGACGTACACCAATACCGAGAGAAGATCCGCGAAATAAACGTTGAAATTATCCTTGGTGATTGCCGCGATTGCCGTTGCAATTGCCATGATCGAGGCCATCAACAGAAATTTCGTCGAGATGGTGACGCGCTGCATCGATCGGACGCCGGTAAAGATAGTGACCGTCGACATGTAGGCGCTGTACAAATTCATCACGTTGACTTCGAGAAGGCCGACAACGATCAGTAGCCCAACGACATATCGTCCGCTCCCGAATAACTCGGTCAATCCAGCGCCGGGATTTCCCGCAAGCTGAGGAAGCGCCGAGGCCATGTACGCGCCGAGTCCCATGATCAGCGTTGCGCTGAGGAAATTACCCAAGCCGGTATACCAAAAGGTTGCCTGGGTCGACACCGTTGCC
>JANYIY010000105.1 GCA_025358615.1 Gammaproteobacteria bacterium
GATCGAGCTTGTCGGTCAGCGCGCGCGGCCGCCCACCCGCGGCCGGCACCACGGCGAGCCGGTCCTGAATGTACGCGAAGAATTTAGGTTCTATTCCCTGCATGAAGGCAATCAACTTGCCATCGGGACTCCAGCTGAGCTTCTGCGAGTTGGGCGCGTAGGGTCGCGTCACAGTGCGTGGCGCGGCCCCGGCTTGCGCATCGATGATATCGATGTCGACCCGCCCGTCTTGGTCCGGGCCATGTTCGCGGGTGCGAATGAAGGCGATTTGTCTGCCGTCGGGAGACCAGGACGGCAGCTCTTCGTTGAACTGCGAATCGGTGGTCAGCGGTTCGACGCGCTGCGCCTCGACATCGAACAGGTACAAGTGCTGCCGCTGTGCGGCGCTGATATAGCCGTCGCCGTCCTGCTTGAAGTGCATGGCATCGATGACGATGGGTTTGGGCGCGGTGCCCGCCTCGGCCTCCGTCACGGTGAGCACCAGACGCTTGCCGTCGGGCGCCCAGGCGTAATCGCCGATGTCGCCCGTGAGCTTGGTGAGCTGGGCCGCGTTACCGCCGCGGCGGTCCAGCAGCATGATCTGGGCCTTGTCGGATCCGGCCGGCTTGGACATAAAGGCAAGATAGCGCCCGTCCGGGCTCCACCTGGGTTTCTCGGTGCCGTCGGCGGCAGCCGTCAACGCCAGGCGCTGCTTACCGTCCCAGCTGGCCATCCAGATCGCACTGCGGGCCTCATCCGCCTCGCGGTCTTTGTTCGACAGCACGTAGGCGACCATGAGTCCCTCGGGGGAGACTTGCGGATCACTGACGTCCAGCACTCGATATAAATCGTCAGGCGCCAGCACGCGCGCAGCGGCAGATGCATGCGCCGACAACATCGCCAGTGCTGCACAAAGCGCCGGCAGCAATCCCGCGACAAGCCTGCCAGAAGCGCTTAGCCGCGAACGGCGTGTATCAGTCACCCTTACCCCAACGGTAACTGAGTCGTAGTCCGAGGACCCTGGGCAGGTTGGTGGTGTTGCGATGATCATAGTTGGCGGTATTCGTGTAGATGATGGCGTTCTTGTCGAATAAATTGGTGACGTAGGCCTCGGCCGTCCAACGATCGTTGGGCGCCTGGATTCCCAAACGCAGATTGGAAATATCGTAGTCAGGCTGCAACGTGCGGGCCAAGCCATTGGCGTTGGTAACGCGCAGATCGCTCCACATATCGCCCTTGTGCGCGATGTCGTACTGCACATAGCCGCTCAAAGTCGGCGTTACCGGTTTCTCGTAGCGAATGTTCGCGCTGTAGCTGAAATAAGGCACGAAGGGCAGCCGCTCACCGGGAAGCACGACAAAATCCTCGTTTTGGAATGTATTGGTTTTGAGGCGAGAGTCGTTGTAGCTGCCCGAAACTTGCACGTTCAAGCCATCGGCGATCTTGTAGTCGACGTTCGACTCGACGCCGTAAATCTTTGCATTGCCGAGGTTGGCATTGAAACCGCTCGGACAGATGGTGAGATCGAACACCGGAGCTTGGTAGCCCTTCCAGTTCATCAGATAAAAGGCGCCGTTCCACGTCATCCGTCCATCCAGCAGAGTCGACTTCCAGCCCACTTCGAAATTATTCAAGGTGTCCGGCTTGAACGTCGCCGGCGCACCTTTGGCAGTACAGGAAGCGCCGATGCCCGTATTCGCGCCGCCGTCGCGGAATCCCTGACTGAAAATGCCGTACAGAAGGAGATTCTTGCTGGGTTTATAGGTCACGCCCGCCTTGGCATTGACCTTGTGCGACTCCCCGGTATCGAAGGTCGGATCCTTGGCATTCCAAAAATATCCGGCGTACAGCGAACCGCTTTCAAAAGTCGACCTGTAATGCTGAACGCCGCCCTCGATGCTCCATTGATCGGTGATATTGAAAGTCAGGTCGGCGAATTCAGTGATGTCCAAGTAGTCGAAGCGCGATTTGTAGCTGTACCATTCATGCGGCAGCGGTGAGGCCGGCTTGTCGTTGTAATAGTTGTTGTAATACGAAAGGACGCTCTGCGCCGCATCGCCATTGAGCTGCAGGCCCGGCATCGCATAGAAGAGCGAGTAGTTATCCTTCGTCTTCTCCCAATAAGCGCCCACCAGCCACTGTAGCCGCTCACCGGGCTTCGACTGCAGGCGAATTTCATCCGACCAGCGCTGCGTGTTGTTGTCGTACACATAGTATTCGGACGGCACATTGCAACCGCTGAACGGTACGCTGGCATCGCCCGCATTCGGGCCGTAAATGGTGGGACCGTGAAGGCATGAAAAGCTCTGTAAAAACGGTGCGGAGTACGGTGCGGCGGTGGAAAACTGAGTGTATTCCGAGTACTCGTTGACCTGATGGGTGGCCTGCTGCTGGTAGGTGCTGGCGAACACCAGATCGGCAATGCCAACATCGCCGTCGACGTGCAAGTCCAGGGTCTTCACGTAATCGCTGCCGTTTTCCGGGCCGAAGCGCGCGACCGCACGCGGAGTGCCCGGAGTCTGATCCCACGCACCCACATGCCGCTGGCTCTGGTAGCTCGAAGTCAGCACGGCGCTCCATCGGTCATTGAAGATTTGCTTGATGGCGGCACGGCCGCCGTCGATGTTTTGCGTGTTGTAGTTGTTGCGCGCCCATTGTGCGTTGTTCGATACCACGCCGTTCAGCCACTGACGTGTACTCAGAACATCGTCGATGAAGCCACCATCGTGGGTAGCATAGGCGGATAGACGGATCGCCGATTTGCCGTCCACGATGGGCAGATTGACGTATCCCTCGTAAACCGAGTTCACGCCGCCATCCTGGATTTTACCGGCGTCGACGTCGACTCCTGCGCTGAATGCATTGGGATCGGGCTTGGCCGTGGTGAGCCGGATCGCACCCGACATTGAGCCGGCGCCGAACAAGGTGCCCTGTGGCCCGTTCAAGATCTCAATTTGGGCGATATCGTATTGATGCAGGTCCGGGATGGTCCCGTAAAAGCTCATCGACATGTCATCCAGGAAGAAACCGGTCGAAGAAGTGTTCACGACATTCGGATTGCTGCCGTCGGATACGCCGCGCATGAAAAACATCTGCGTAGCCGGTCCCGTGCTGATGAACGAGATCGACGGGCTCTTCATTGCATAATCTTCGAAGCGCGAGATCTGCAAGTTTTCCAGATCCTTGGACGTAAACACATCGATGCTCTGCGGCACGTCCTGCAAGTTCTCCGAACGCTTGCGCGCCGTCACGACGATTTCATCCAAGGCGTCGGAGGCGCCGGTGCCTGCCGCGAGCGCCGGCAGGCCGTGGATCGCCGCGGCGCCGTACAGCGCCGCGGCCACGGCGAGACTGAGTTTCGAACGAGTATTGGGCTTGCCCGCACCTGAACGGCCGGCGGCATCAGGGGTCGCACACGGCAACAACGTTAAACTTGGCGTTACCGCAGTCAAGTGCATAGCGTTCATCCCTTGTTAGCCTCGGCCCAGTTGCTGGATCATGTCTTGCGAACCCGTGGCCTGTCAATGGCGCTGATCGAGCGTTCAATAAGCCATCGTCGGGATCGTATGCTAGGCTCGGGTTTTGAGCATAGTTCCTGACAACTCCGGGACCAAAAGCCAGCTTCGCGGAGCAGCTCCGCCAAGCGCATGCGGCGCTTCGCGCCGGCCGCGCAGCCACCGCCGAGCGCTGCCTGCGCGCGCTCGACGCGCAGGTTCCGGGAGAGCCGAATTGCCTGTGGCTGCTGGGCGCCTCCCTGCTGCAGCAGAACAAGACCCCTGAGAGCATTGCGGCTCTCGAGTCACTGCTGGCACGCGTGCCGGATTTCGCGAATGCACGCGTGGATTTGGCTCGTGCCTACCGCCGCGATGGTCGCCCCGCTGTGGCACGCGAGGAAGTGCGGCGGGTGCTGGCGAAAATTCCGCGTCATCCCCTCGCCTGGCTGGCGTACGGCGATGTGCTGGTCGATCTCGAACAGTACCAGGACGCGCGCGTCGCCTTCGAGCGCGCAGGATTGGCCGATCCAAAGCGGGCGCTTATCGAAGCGGCGACGGCAGCGCTCGTGGCCGAAGACCGTAAGACCTCGGAGCAGATATTTCGCAATATCCTGCAGGAGGACGCGAGTCACGTCGCGGCTTTGTGTGGACTTGCCGCGGTGAGTCTCGCGGCCGACAAGGCCGCCGACGCCGAACGTCTGCTGCGGCATGCCCTCGATCAATCGGCCCACCACCCGCTGGCGTGGCGTGGGCTGGGGCAGGCGCTGCTGACGCTGGGCCGCCTCGAAGAGGCGCAGGCGGCCGCCCGCCGTCTGGTCAAGATCGAACCTGAAAACCCTCAGAGTTGGATCACGATCGCCACGGTTGCGACCCGGCTCATGCGCCAGGAAGAGGCTCTCGATGCCTACGAGCAAGCCGCGCGGCTGCAGCCCGAAGAGGTGCGGCTGCGCATGTCCATCGGCCACATTCACAAGACGCTCGGCCGGCGCAACGAGAGCGAGGCCGCCTACAAGGCGGCGCTGAGCATGGATCCTGGACAGGCGGAGGCCTACTGGAGCCTCGCGGACCTCAAGAACTACGCGTTCAGCGATCCCGAGATCGCGACCATGCTCGAGCTGCTCAGCGATGAAAAAATCGCACAATCGCAAACGGCGCAGCTATATTTCGCGCTGGGAAAGGCCTTTGAACAACGCCTGCGGTACGCCGAGTCTTTTGCACACTATGCCCGCGGCAACGCACTGCGGCGCCTCGCTGCCCCGTTCGATATCGATCACTTCGAACGCCGGGCTGCGCGCATCCGCAAGGTGTTCGACAAATCTTTCTTCGCCA
>JANYIY010000114.1 GCA_025358615.1 Gammaproteobacteria bacterium
CGGGATGAGTGATCAAGTAGTAGCCGTAGCCGTCGTCGAGGCTGATGTCGAAGGGCCTCACCAGCCGGCCGGTGCGAATGTAATCGCCGAACAGATAATTATCGACCAAAGCGATGCCCTCGCCGCTCAGCGCATACTGCACGGCGAGCACCGCCGTATCGAACACCAGGCCGCGTTCGATATTCAACGCGCTCAAATTCTCCTGGCGCGCGAATTGCGTCCAAAGGTGATGTCGCGGCTGATCTGAAATGCGCACGTGCACCAACTCATTCGATTCAATGAATTCGGCCAGGGTCTTCTCGCCCACCCGCGCCGCAACACTGGGATGACACAGCATGCTGAGGCGCACCGGCCAGAGCAAATCCGTCACCAGATCGGTAACCGTGGGCTTCGAGTAAACCACCGCTACATCGACGTCGCTCGGCGGCGGCCCGACGCCGTAGGGACTCACCAAATCGATCTCCACTTCGGCGGCCGCGCGCCGAAAGTCGCGCAAAATGGGCACGGCCAAGTGCACGGCAAAACTCGGCGGCATTTGCACGCGCAGCGTTCGCAACGTGGTGGAGCCGTCATTGCGGATGTCATCGAGCGCGTATTCCAGGCGGTCGAAGGATTTCATGACTGCCGGCAGCAAATGTTGCCCGGCCTTCGTCAGCACCAAGGCGTGCGGCCGGCGCTCGAACAGCTGCACGCCGATTAATTTCTCGAGCGCTATCACATGACGCGACAAGGCGCTCTGCGAGATCAGCAGTGAATTGGCCGCTGCGGTGAAGCTCGAGTGCTTGGCGACGCCCTCGAAGGCGCGCAATGCGTTCAGAGGCAGCCAGCGCCGGTCGATGGTGGTCTTGCCCATGTTAAGGGGCCCAACTGGAGGTGTAACCGATGGCGCGCTTCTGATCCTCGATGATGGTGCGCGACGCCAGATACAAATGGTACGCCGCCCAGAATCCGGTGGGCGCCAGACACAGCAACGCGAGGCGCAGCGATGCCGCGTCCGTCGCGTGCGTGCCTGCGAACCAGTCGCTCAACGCGCCCACCACCCAGGGTGCGACGATTAAATTGAAGGCATTGGCCACCAGTAGCGACACCGCAATGAACATGTTCCGCATGTGGCAGGGTGCGAGATTGTTCAGCAGGCCGAAGCAAGGGCCGATGTAGAAATAGATGGCGGGGATGAAAATGCAGAACATCAGCTTGCACAGCCACAGGGAGTGCGTCCAATAAGCGATGACGGAAGGAATGGTCGTCAAGCCGATGCCCGCTGCCAGCAGCCATACCACGCGGCGCGGGTCCGCCATGGAAGGCCGCGACAGCAACCAGGCGGTGCCCACGGTAGCCAATGAACCGCCCACCAGGTGAATATTGCCGGTGACCGCGCCCGCCTGGCCCACGTCCAAATTATAGGCCCGCTGCAGGAAGGTGGGGGTCCAGTAGATCAAGCCCCAACCCCAGAGCGCGCAGACACCGCCGCCCATGACCACATGGTAGGCCGCCTTCTGTTTCCACAGGAAGCGCATGGACTCGGCCAACGACGGTTTTAGTTCATCGACAATGGCGTCCAGCCGGCCGCGCTGCGGCTCACGCACCGTCAAATAGACGATGACACCGACGATGAGTCCCGGCACCCCAAGCACCAGGAATGCGGCGCGCCAGCTATAGGCATGCGCCACGGCGCCCGCCATGTTCGCGCCCAGCCACGCGCCGATCGGTGCACCGAGCGCGAGCACCGTCATCGCCATGGGCCGCCGGTCGGGTGGAAAACAGTCCGACACGATCGCCGTGGACGGCGGCGTGCCGCCGGCCTCGCCCGCCCCAACGCCGATACGCCCCAACAGGAATTCCCAATAATTTCGCGACAGCCCGCAGAGAGCGGTAAACGCCGACCAAATGATCAGCGAGGCCGCGAGAATATTGCGCCGGTTGGTGCGATCGGCGAACCAGGAAATCAAAATGCCGAACGACACATAGAAAATGGCAAGCGGCGCCCCGGTGAGCCAAGCCACTCCTTTGTCGGTCAGTTTCAGTTCCAGACGGATAGGCTCGAGCACCGTCGATACGACATAGCGATCGGCAATATTGATGGCATAGATCAAACAGGTGAGGATGAGGACGTACCAGCGCTCGATCGACGACGGCGCCTTGCTTTGCGGCAGGTCAATGGCTGTAGTGCTCATGCCTAGCGTACCATACAGGGTTCGGTTCCGTTACGGTACCGTTGCGCGACGGGGCGCGCGCTGCGGCGGTGGGACGCACCTGATTCGAATAATGACATGGGTGAATCGCGAAATGGCATAGCGCGCCGGCATTGAAAGACTAAGCTCGAAACCGTGGAAAGCTTTGACTACATAATCATTGGTGCAGGCACGGCGGGCTGCGTCCTCGCCGATCGCCTGTCGGCCGGTGGCGCCGACCGGGTGCTGGTTCTCGAAGCCGGCGGTACCGACCGGCGATTTTGGATCAAGACGCCGATCGGTTACGGCCGCACCTTTGCCGATGCCGCGGTCAATTGGAAATATCAAACCGAGCCGAATGCCGGCCTCGACGGGCGCAGCATCTACTGGCCGCGCGGCCGCGTGATCGGCGGCTCGAGTTCCATCAATGCGCTGGTCTACTGCCGTGGCATGCCGGCGGATTTCGACGATTGGCGTGACATGGGCAATGTGGGCTGGGGCTGGGACGACGTGCGGCCCTACTTTGAAAAATCGGAACGCCGCGTCGATGCGGCCGGGCATGTCAGCGGCGCGGGACCGCTCGACGTCAAGGACGTGACCCCCTTCCTGCACCCCATGCGGCGCAACTGGCTGGACGCGGCAGACGAATTGGGACTGCCGCAGACTGACGATTTCAACGGCGCACATCCGGAAGGCTTGGGTTGCTATCAAGTGACCATCCGCAACGGCATGCGGCGCTCCGCCGCCGACGCTTTTCTAAGGCCCGCACTGCGTCGCGGCAACGTTCGGCTCCACACCCATGCCTGGGTCAGCAGGATTCGCTTCGAGCAACGGCGCGCGGTCGG
>JANYIY010000137.1 GCA_025358615.1 Gammaproteobacteria bacterium
CTCCTCGGGAATCGACTCGGTGCAGTTGAGTCCGGCGCGACGGCAGGTTTCCTTGAATTGCCAGCGTACGGCCGCAAACAACCCCATGTTGTCGAGCAGAGTGGGTCGCAGCTCTTCAACCACGCGGCGCTTCAAATCGACGCCCGCACTCAAGGATTCGTGAATACGTTTGAAGCGCTGTTCGATGGACGGATCGCTGGTGGGCAGACGCTGTTGCAGCCACGATAAGTCCATGCGGGCGGCAACCAGCAAGCCGCCAAGCTCGTCGTGCAATTCGCGCGAAAGAGCGGACTTTTCCTGCTCGGACACTCCCTGCAGATGGGTCGAGAGTGCGGTCAGCTCGCGGGTGCGCTCATCCACCTGATGTTCCAGCTCCTGCTTTTGATTGCGCAGATTGGCGGACTGGCGCGCGCGGCGGCGCATATCCCCGTAGACGAGGCGGGTGGCGAGCAACACCAGACCGATATTGAGAATGAGCCCGGCGGCCGACACCCAGCGCGACATTCGGAAATCCGTCTGCCACTGGGCGGTAGCCGCGGATAGTTCGCGCGATTCGGCGAGCCGCATGGCACCGACGATCGTCGATATCTCATCCATGATGTGCTTGCCCACGTCGGTGCGCACGACGTTCATGGCCGGCGCGGCGCCCCTTTTCTTGAACAGCGCCAGTGTATCGTCGAGCTCGCCGAGCTTCTTCCCGGTCAGTATGCGCAACTCGTGAAACTCGCGGCTGTCATCGCTGCCGCCGTACGCCTCATGCACGCGATCGAGCGCGGCCTCGACATTGGCCACAGTCTCGGTGTAGGGCTGCAGATAAGGAATCTCACCGGTCAGAAGATAGCCGCGCTGCCCAGACTCGGCATCGGTCATCAGAGCGATGAACTCGCTCAAGGCCTGTTGTCGCAACTGCGAGGCGTGAACCCGCTCATTGGCCGCATTGAGCCGCGTTTGTCCGTCAGTCGCGAGGAAGAACAGGCCGATCAGGAAACCGATCAGCAACAAGGGGGGTAAGGCGATGTACCATCGGCCGATTTCACCCAATTCCTCGCCCAGGATTTTCATGTGATTGTCCGCGCTTTACCCTGTAAAGTTTAGCATGTGGGGCAAATCCTACATTAAGGGCCGATCAGAGCCGCTGGTACGGCTTCCCGGCTGCGGCCATGATGAGCGATACTGTTCTTTGTGTTCGCAAGGAGAATACCCATGGAAAATACATTCGACGGAACCTCTGAGCAGGCGCGTGCCACCGGGCGTCGACTCAAGAACGATTTAAGCGAAGGCGTCAGCGACATCAAGGCGGCCGCCTCGGGCGAAATCAAGAATTTGATTGCAGACGTCGAAGATCTGATGGCGCGGATCGCGGACTTGAAAGATGCCGACGTGGTGCGTGTGCGCGGCAAAGTTCAGCGGGCCGTTGAGGCAACGAAGCAGAGCCTGGCGGATAGCGCGGAAACCATACGGCAGCACGCGCAGAACGTGGCGAGCACGGCTGACGATTACGTACGCGACAGTCCGTGGCAAGCGATCGGCATTGCCGCGCTGGTCGGCGCGGTGGTGGGGATTTTGGCAACCCGCCGAAATTAGGACGCGACGGTGCGACTGCTGTGGTCACTGCCAAAAGCGGCGCCCGCATTGCTGCGTCATGTTGCGGCCTATGTCGACCTGGCGAGTCTGGATCTAGCACGGGCTTGCCGGGAATTCGCTGCGGAGTTCGTGGCCTGCGTCATCATCGCCATTTGCGCGCTATTTGCGCTGCTCATGGGTTGCCTGGTGGTGGTGGCTTACACCTGGGACACACATTACCGGGCGGCCGCCATCGCTTGGATGGCGGGTGGATTCTTAGTGGGCGCCATCGCGGCGGCCCTGTATCGATCGCGCGTGGCGCGGGAGAAGTCGCGGATGCTCGGCTCGGTGCGCAGGCAGTGGCAGGAAGATCGCGTGCTGCTCGAGCGCATATTGGCAGCGTCGGACCAGGACTGATGGCATGACGGATAAAGAGGCAGCCGATCGCGCCGAAATTCTCGCGAGACTTGCAGCGTCGCGCGATGAGATACGGCGGGTGCTCGATCCGCCGCCGCGCAAGGAGGCGGACGATTCCGCGTCGGCGGATCACCCCAATGGGAGCGGCTTTCCGCGCAGTCGAACCATGCAAATGTTCACCAGCGGACCTGGCCTTGGAACTCTAGGCGCCGTGGCCGCCGGTCTGCTCATCGCGCGTCCCGCCCTGGCGCTACGTCTGCTGCGAATGCTGCCTGCAAGCGCGGTCGCCAAGACGCTGCTGCTGCGGGCCGTTGGCATGCTGCGCGCAAAACACGGCGGCGAGGGCTAGGCTCCGATCATCCCAGGGTTACCACTCCATAGTGGTAGCTGCCGTCATCCAGCAGCGCGATTTCACAGGGCGAGGCCGATATTTCCCTGCCGTCCAACGATGCCTTGACGACGCCCTGACTGACGCCATGCGGATTCTCCACCGTAATGCGATAGCGCGACGAACCGCACCTATGGGTGACTTCGAAACCGGTCCAAGCGCGGGGAATGCAAGGATTGATGACGAGGGTCCGGCCGCGCACATGGATGCCCAAAATACCCTCTACCGCGGTGCGGTACATCCAGCCGGCCGTGCCCGTATACCAAGTCCAACCGCCTCGACCGACATGCTGAGCGGCCGAGTATACGTCGGCGCAGGCCACGTAGGGCTCCACCTTGTAACGGTGAATGCCGGCGCGAGTACTCGCGTGATTGATGGGATTGATGATGGAGAATAATTCTCCGGCGCGATCGCCGTCGCCCAATTCGGCAAAGGCCAGCACCGTCCACATGGCAGCATGCGTGTACTGGCCACCGTTCTCGCGCAGGCCCGGCGGATATGCCTTGATATAGCCCGGGTCGTGCGTGGTGCGATCGAAGGCCGGTGTGAACAATTGCACCAGGCCGTCGCTGCGGCTGACCAGCTGCGCGTTCACCGCGGACATCGCCCGCACGGCGCGCTCGCGTTGCGCAGCGCCCGAAATCACCGCCCAAGATTGAGCGATGGCGTCAATCCTGCATTCATCGCTGGTGACGGACCCTAAGGCCGTGCCGTCATCGAAGTAGCCGCGCCGATACCAGTCGCCATCCCAGGCTTCGCGCTCGATTGCTTGCTGCAGGGCGTGCGCCTGTTTACGCCATTGCGCGGCCACGGCCGGCTCGCTGCGCCGCTCGGCGACGGGCGCGAACTTGAGCAAGGTGGCATAGAGAAACCAGCCCAGCCAGACGCTCTCGCCACGGCCGGCGGCCCCCACTCGATTCATGCCGTCGTTCCAATCGCCGGCGCCGAACAGCGGTAACCCGTGCGCACCGATGGCGAGACTGGAATCGAGCGCTCGGACGCAATGTTCGAACAGTGACCCCGCGGTTTTGGATTCGGGAGCGGAGAAGCTTTCTTGGCTGTCCGCTGCCAGTGGTCCGCCGCCAAGGTAAGGCACGGACTCATCCAATATGGCGAAATCCTCGGTGACTTCCAGATAGTGGGCGAGAACGAAGGCCAGCCAGATACGGTCATCCGAGACGCGGGTTTTCACGCCCTGACCTGAAGTCGGGAGCCACCAATGTTGAACGTCCCCCTCCTCGAACTGCCGCCCCGCGGCACGCAGAATATGTTCCCGGGCAATCTCAGGCCGCGAAACCATCAGCGCCATGACGTCCTGCAGTTGATCGCGAAAGCCGTAGGCGCCGCTCGACTGATAGAACGCGGTGCGCGCCCAGACGCGGCACACCAGCGTCTGGTACAGCAGCCAGCCGTTGAGCAGAATGTCCATGGAGCGATCGGGCGTCTTGACCTGAACGGTGCCCAAGGTCTGGTCCCAGAAATCCGTCACCGCCTTCAGTGCGGCATCGAGATCCATGCTCCGATAGCGTTCGATGAGCGCGACGGCTGCCGTGGGCGATGCCTCTTCTCCGACCAGGAACGTGAGCTCAATTTCTTCGCCGGCACTTAAGCTGATCTTGGCTTGCATGGCGCCGCAGGGATCGAAGCCGCCGCCGACGCGATTGGTCAACGGCTGCGACCCGATGAGCGCAGCCGGCTCCGCCAGGGTACCGTGACGGCCGATGAACTCTGCGCGATCGGCGGTGCAGCCGCGCTGCTTTCCTGCCATGTCCATGAAGGCGATGCGCGACTGAAAGCCGTTGCTCCAGGGGTTTCGCGCCAGCAGCGCGCCGGTCTTGGGCTCGATTTCGGTCACGATGAAGGGCGCCGTCTTGCTGCGCTGATTGCCCAGCACCCAATCCAGGTAGTGAGTAATCGACAGTTGCCGCGACTCGCCCGAAAAGTTGCGGATCTTGAGCCGCGAAATCTTCAACGAATCCTCCAGCGGCACGAATTGCAGCAGGTCGAGCGCGATACCATGCGACGCATACTCGAGGCGGCTGTAACCGAAACCGTGGCGGATGACGTAGGTGCCGGACGGCTCGCGGATCGGCAGAGGAGTGGCGCTCCACAGCGCGCCGCTCGCCTCATCGCGAATGTAGATGACCTCGGCAGGCGCATCGCTGACGGGATCGTTGCACCAGGGAGTGAGTTGATTCTGTTGTGCGTTCAATGACCAGGTGCTGCCCGAGCCATCCGCCGATACCAGGCAGCCAAATTGCGGGTTGGCAATGACGTTGACCCACGGTGCAGGCGTCCATTGGCCCTTGTCGAGGATCACGACGTATTCGCGGGCGTCGGCGGTGAATCCGCCCAAGCCATTGAAGAACTCGAGCGGCGGCGCGGCGCGCGCGGCGATGTCCTTCGCCGGCGCCTCGGCATTGCGCCGGCGCTGCCGGGGCAGCGGCTCCGGTTCCTTGAGCCGCGCCAGCTGATCGTTCAAGGTGCCGCGGCGGGCGACGAACACCGCACGCGCGGCCGCCTGCAGCAAGTCCCGAAACTCGGGCTGCAGCAAATCCGCGCGCAACGAGAACACCGCCCCACGCCGGCTGCCGTCTTCATCACGGCGGGTTTGGGAAGTGCGCACCGCAGTATCGAGCGCCTGCTGCAGATCGGAGGCGTAGGACGGCGGGCGCTCATTCAGAATCACCAGATCCACGGCGAGGCGCTTGAGCCGCCAGTACTCGTGTGCGCGCAGCAATTGCTTGACGATCTCAATGTCGCCCTCGTCGTCGATTCTCACCAGAACGATGGGTAGGTCGCCGGAGATGCCCTGCGGCCATAAGGAGGACGGCCCCAAGAAGTTCTTGTCGAGAATGTCACGCGACGCCCGCAGCGAGGCGTCGGAATACAGCACCCGATTGGCAATGCGCTGAAACGCCTGGGCCTCCTCGAAGTCCACTCCCAGGTAGCGCAACTGCACCTGAGCCTGGGTCCACGCCAGGGTCTTGGCGCGATCGAAGGCGGCCATGTCGCGGTGCTTGTCGACCAGTGCGATTGCCTCCGCGCGGCTGGCGCTGACACCGGTCCAGAACGCAACGCGCACGGTCTGTCCTGGCGGGATTCGCACACGGCGCCGCAATGCCAGCACCGGGTCGAGCACGGTGCCCACGGTGTTGGATAAGGGCCGTGCATCCAATACCGAGACGGCATTGCGCAAATCGCGGCCGCGGCCGAGGAAACGCGCTCGATCGGTTTCGAACTGCAGGCCACCGATGGCGTCGCCCTCCAGCGCGCTGACGTGGGCAGCCCAGAGTTGGGGCTCGCCGGGCTCCCGGGTACGGCGCGTGGCGAGCAATGCGCCGCTGTCGGCGATGAATTCGGTGCGCACGAACATTTTCGAGAATGCCGGATGCGCCGAATCTGCGTCTGCGGTCGCCAGGACGACTTCGGCGTAGGTCGTCAATTCAATTTCACGGACACGGGTACCCTCGTTAGTCACCGAGACCCGACGGACCTCCGCATCATCCTCCGGAGACACCAAAATCTCGGTCGAGGTGAGGATGGGTCCGTCGCGTCGAGTGATCTCCGCGCGATCTTCGAAGAATGCCACGTAGTAGCTGTCGGGCTCGCGCCCGACCGGCTGGTATCCGGCCGACCATACTTGACCGTTGGCCACATCGCGCAGGAAGACGAAGGCGCCCCAGGGATCGCAAGTGGGATCCTCGCGCCAGCGAGTCACGGCCATGTCGCGCCAGCGGCTGTACCCGGAACCGGCCGCGGTCAACATCACCGAGTAATTTCCGTTCGACAGCAAATGGGTGCGCGGCGCGGCGTGATGCGGGGAACTGAACAGCCGCGGCGCCGTGGCCGTCAATTCGCGCAGCTCGGGTGCTGCTTGCAATTCGTCGACTCCGGGCGCCGGCACTTCGGAATCTCGTGGGGCTCTTTCTTGCAAGAGTAACTCTGTGGCTTCGATTGCAGGGTTGGCATGAAAGTATCTGCGAAACATACCGTCTTTCAAGACGTTGGCAATAGCCACCAGAATCATGCCCTGGTGATGCGCCATGTAGTTGCGCACCGGCACGACGGTTTTACCCTCGGGCAGACGTGCCGGCGTGAAATCGAGCGCATCGTACCAGCCATAGTCGCCGCGCGCGCCGAGCTTCTGCAGGCGCTCGAAATTGCGCATGGCGGCCTTGGCATCGATCATTGCGGCAAGGCCGGTAGCATAGGGGGCAACCACGGCCTCGTCGCCCAGACCGCGCTTCAGCCCAAGGCCGGGTATGCCGAAACTCAGGTACTGATAGGTGAATTCCCGGTCGCGTGCATTGAATGCCGACTCGGACACTCCCCATGGCAGATTCCGCTCGCGGCCGTACTCGATTTGACGCTTGACGATCAAGCGTGACGTGTCGCCGAGCAGGCTGCCCTCGGGCTCGCGCATGACGAGTATGGGCATCAGGTACTCGAAC